>NZ_JBGSQZ010000101.1:0-24917 GCF_041737865.1 Chamaesiphon sp. | reverse complement strand
AATTGATTCTACGTCAAAGCTATGGATTTAAGAATTTCGATCTAATGAAAGAGAAATTATTAGCTTGCTTATTTAAATGATTTTCGCTTCGCTCCAATCCTTTAAATAAGCAATACTTATCACCAGAAGGGCGGGAGAGCCAAACTGCCAGTTTCGGTAATAGCCACAAAGGCTTGTAACTGTTCGATTCGCATTACTTAGTTTAGGTGTTAGGTATTAGGTATTAGGTGTTAGGTGTTAGAAGTAAATCTAAATTCTCATTAAAGCCTTCCTCAAACCTCAAACCTAAAGCCTCAAGCCTAGAGCCTAAAGCCTAGTCCAGACACGCATCCAAAATCTGTTGATGCCACTCTCCACTACTGGCAATCAGACATCCCCACTGATTGACATCGCCCTGATTGTATTTGAGCAGGCTACCATCTTGACGCGTAAATTTGCCACCTGCTTCTATCAACATCAATTCTGGTGCCGCCAGATCCCAATCCTTCGGGGCTGATGTTCCCGACAGCGATACATACAAATCGGCTCGATCTTCGAGGATCGCGGCGATCTTGCAGCCAATACTACCGATTTTCAACTGTTGTTGACAGGGAAGCTGTGCTAATAACTTAACCAACCCTTCGCTGCGATGATTGCGACTAGCAACAACAACTAATTTGGTTAATTCTTTACCTCCTGTCACTCGGATTGGTGTCCGCACTCCATCTGCTGTGATGTTCCAAGTCCCACCACCTGCAATTGCGGCATACAATCGATCGGATTCTGGGATCGCCACCACCGCCAATACTGGGCGATGTTGATACGTCAGCGCGATATGGATGGCATACTCCCCAGTTTTGTCGATAAAATCTCGCGTACCATCCAACGGATCGATAATCCATACCCAATCTTGGGGCAATTGGAAATCGCCAGCCTGATAAGTCTCCTCTGTCAAATAGCCACAACTGTCTCCACACATCGCTTGAATGCCATCTAATAAGTGTCGATCGACTGCTTTATCTGCTACTGTAACAGGGCCTTCAGCTTTATCTATCACCTCCAACTGTGCTGGACTACCTCGATAGTAAGATTTCAAAATGACTGCTGCTGTCTGGCTTAATTCGATCGTTCGTTCGAGAATGTCGGCTAAGGTAAGGTCGGGAAGTGGTGAGTTCACTGGTATTGGGAGGAAGAATAGAGTCATGCTCTATTTTATAGCTACATTTGCCGAGCGGATGCGTCACGCCAATGGCGTCTGTGTTGGTGTAACATCCAACACGGACGCTAATTTATCACAAGGTGAGATTTTGGCGATCGCGGTGCTATAGTAGTAAACGAAACCGCAAGTCGGTTCAAAATTAAGTGTGAGGAAATTTTAATGAACTTGAAAACTTTATTGGTCATTGTCGGTTTGTCCCTGTCGCTCGGTCTAAATGCTTGTAGCAAGGAAGCTGCTGCTCCTGACGCTACCAAAGTTGAGACTACAACTACTACTTCGCCTGCTACTACTTCGCCTGCTGCTACTACTGACACCAAGCCCGCTGATGGTGCTAAAAGCGAAACCAAGACTACTGAAACCAAGACTACCGAAACCAAGCCTGCTGATGGCGCGATGACGTCTCCTGACGCGATGAAGTCTCCTGAGACAACCAAGTCTACCACTACCAAGACTACTGAAACCAAGCCTGCTGATACTAAAAAGCCTTAGTTATCGTTAGGATCTTTTCTGACAGAATCGATTAGGCTTTGCCTACGCTACGCGAACGAGTCTAAATAGAGCGATAGCCACCAATATTATTTTTGACTTACTAGAAGTCGAGGATGTTGGTGGCTTTGTTTTATTAATTACGATCGACTAATCAGAGCGTCACCAGTATTTAAAAACTTCCCAGCTTCACCTAATGGAATTTGGGTATTGACTGCTAATCGATAGAAATGATTAAATCTCAATTTATTCACCTCAGCGGGAAATGTTTGTTGACGCTGCTCGGTGAAAATCTGTTGAAACTTGAAACTAAGGCTACCAGTTAGAGAATTACGAGTGGGAACGATACAGCGTTGACAGGGATTGATGCCATGAAATCGGACATCACCCAGTTGAAAATCTCGTACTTCTCCAGGTGCGCCAAATAGTCGATCTTCCCAAAAAGCCGGAACGCCACTCAGTTCCAAATTAGTTCTAAATCGACGGCGAACCTCTGCCAAATCTAAGTCAGGAAACCAATCGCAAATCGTCTCTAAGGTAGCTGTACTAACAATTGTCGGCCCATAAGCATCCAAGTCATCTGGAAACCCTGTTACGGCATTTTCGAGTAGGCTAACCGGAAAGCCAAAGAACTCACTCAGCCATCGAGCTAATTCGACAAGTTTGGTAGTCAGGCAGAATGTGTAAGTGTTAGGATCGCCCGCAATGTGAAGCCTAATTAATAGTTGCTGCACTGGCTCGGAGCTAGCAACAAAGTCAAACTCACTGCGTAATTGCTGGATTTTAGCCGTGCGTTTAGCATTGACGATTTTACCTCGCTCATCGACGATCGCCCAACTCCTGTCAAATTTTAACGCACCGCCTGGTGAGATTTTAACGCGATCGATCGCCTTCCCATCCAATGATTTAATCGGATAAATTACGATCTGTGTTAGGGTAGGCTGGATTTTAGATGCAATGTTAGAAATCATCGGCTAATTATCTACTCGCATATAATTTTTAGTAATATATCGACCGATACCAGGATATCGATCTCTCCAGGTGATATATCCCTGAAGATGAGGCGGAAGCTGTCTGTCAAATTCGACAATTTGCTGGCTAGATAAGGGAGATCTGTCGCAGTAGAAGGGATTTTTGGGAAAGCGGCTAAAATAATGAAAAAATATCGCCGAGCGATCGGTTTGAATCGGTGGCTTACCGCGATGATAACATCGGGCGGTATCAGTGAAAATTACCGTTCCGGCTTTACCAACGCAAGAGATCAGCCAATCGGTGGAGCTATTACTCAGCAAATGTTGCATCTCGATGTGGGTCAATCTCTGATATTTTGGGAGAGTTGCTACCAGCAAGTTGTTGATGGCTGACTTGACGCATTGATAAGGGCCACTGGATTCATCGACATCGTTTAGGTAAACTGCCACCTTAATCATGCGCCAGTCTTCTTTATCGCGGTGCCAGAGCCGAGGGCCAGCATCTCTGCCATCTGCCACGCTATAATAAAATGACAATCCACCGTAGCCGACAGGCAATCCCAGATAGCATTCCACAATTTTGAGAATCCGTTCTGAAAGTCCCCAGGTTAGAATTTCTGGATTTTCGGTCAACTGATTGGCAGTTGCCATCAATGTGTGCTTGCCAGCATGAGTAGGGGCACGCGAGAGTCGGGCAAGTTCGTTGGTAATCGGTCGAGCCGCTTTCAAAAGTTGTTGACTAGAGGGGATGCTCAACGCATCTAGCGACGTAATACAAATACCCTCATCAGCGAGTTGGTTGACAATGGCTGATTCCTCAGCATCAAGTGTTGGTAACTGTTGTATGTGTCGTTCGAGCCGCTGTTGATATTGAGGTAAAAGAATCGATCGCTCGACCCAATCAGTGCTATTAACCATACAAGCGAGATCTGATGGTAGACTCAATACTTTATTGACCACCTTATCAGCCAAAGCGTACAGTGGGTATAGGTTATTGAGACGCAGATGGCTAAGTTGACCTAAACTGTTAGTACGCATAAGTATTTACTTGTCTACAAGTTATCGATCGATCGCACTCAATTGAATTGCATGAATTATAGGTGATAACGCACCACCTGCCGAAATCTGGCTACGATCGCGATCCTCAATGAGCGACTAGGGTGAGTGTAGCGTGTGTTGAGCACCAGCCGTAACGCACTAAGATCGTTCCCTTCGGAGCTGATTTAGGATTTCTATATTAACGATCTTTCTATTTACTCCCTTCGCACTCAAGAAATAGACATCATGATTCACCATCCACTGTCTTGATTCGCTGTCTTGAAAAGGTGCTTTACTTGTCTGGACGGGTCTCCCGCCCAGATGGGAAACCCCTGTTCCCGCACTTTTGGCTAAACCCTCGGCACAGCCGTAGACGAGCAAAGCGAGGCGTGTAGTTGGCGTAAGCCTGCCGTAGGCACAGACGGAGCGCGAATCGCCATCCACCATTCACCCCCTACGCTAAATGTCTAATTTGACACTGAGAAGGTATTAATATCCACCTCCGGTAGAATTAAGCGTTTGTCCAGTTATCCATTGGGCATCATCTGTGGCTAGCCAACCAATTAATCGCGCGGCATCTTCTGGTTTTCCCCATCGCCCTTGAGGATTGGCGGCGCGAATCAATTCATACAGTTTCTCATCTGCCCAGCCTGTATCTGTAGCACCAGGATTGACAGTGTTGACAGTAATTCCGCTCGGCATCAGATAAGCGGATAGACTCAGAGTGAGTTGATGCACCGCACCCTTGGATGCAACATAAGCAAGTTCGCTCGGCATCGGGTTGAGGTGTTGCCCAGAGGTTAGCAGCACAACTCTACCACCAAAACTTTTGTGATGTTGAGCCGCAAATGCCTGGACTAGTAATAGAGTACCCCGCACATTGATTTGCAAATGCCTATCGATTTCTGCGGCAGTCAGTTCTTCCAAATTTTCCAGGGTACTGTAAGTATGATTGGCTACCAAAATATCGATGTGCCCCAATGCTTTGACGGCAGTATCCACAATTTGATGGGGCACAGCAGGATCGAGAAAATTTCCTTCAGCATGTGCAATCCGAGTACCCTGTTCTTGCAGCGTAGTTATCAGTGCTGAAATTCCGTCAGTGTCTGCTCCCCACGATCGATCTGCATCATAAGGGGAAAAAGAGTGGATAAAAACATCTGCGCCCAACATTGCCAGCCGTTGAGCGATTGCAAATCCAATTCCTTTCCGCCGACTCACACCTGTCACTAGGGCAACGCGACCCTCTAGCACTGCTTCAGGCATCCGATCGACCCGTAAATGACCTAAGTAGTTTAGCAGAAATAAATCTGGATCTAATCCTAAATTAAGTTCGATCGACGATAGATGAGCTAATTCCCCTTATGGAAACCATTTAAGATCTTCGATCGTTGGCGTAGCCGCGCCGAGAGGTAATCGAACAGATATTGGTGAGGGAGGGCGGGTTTGATTGGTAGATGATTGTGTTAGGCGAGAACTTTTAGCATAAACCCGCCCCTACAGTTTGCGTGTAAAATACTGTAATTGCTCAACGAGGGGGAGGTTGACAAAAATGGATAAACCTTGTCGTTTGCCAGTATTGACAATGGAACGAACAGCAGCAAACAGATCCCGCCCCCACTCAGAGCTTTTGTTGTGCATCGCCGCTGGTCAGAGTTAGCCGCAGCCACTCAATATCAATATCGGTTGCGGCTGCGCCATGAATTGTCCCAAGCTTTAGCTTTATCTCCTCTTCAATCAGATGGGGTCTCCCGCCCAGTACCCTAAAAACAATCCACCTAAAATGTGGGGGATTTAAATGCCTGCTCGTCGTTAATCCCCCTACCCCCTACCCTCTACCCCCTACCCCATGTCTACCGTCATTTGTCTCGGTGAAGTCCTCTTCGATCTGCTAGCTCAACAAAGCAGAGTCAGCAGCGAACACGTCAAATCTTGGACGGCTCTACCTGGCGGCGCACCTGCAAATGTCGCCTGCGCGCTGGTAAAAATGGGCGATCGATCGAGATTTATCGGCTGTGTCGGCAACGATGAAGCTGGCGCGAAATTGGCAGCTAAGTTGGCAACTGAAGGCGTGGATCTTACCGGACTCCAACATCATCCCACCGCTCCCACCCGTCAGGTACAGGTACTCAGAACGGCTGATGGCGATCGCATTTTTGGTGGTTTCGGGGATATCCCTACCGATAAATTTGCCGATACCCAACTAAGTGAAGTCCCCAGCGCATTATTTAGCGGTGCGGACTTTTTATTATTGGGGACACTAGCTTTAGCCTACCCTGATAGTGCCGCTAGCACTTGGAAAGCCGTACAATTTGCCCAAGCAGAGGGGGTGAAAATCATGGTAGATATCAACTGGCGACCGACTTTTTGGACAGATTCAGCAGTCGCCCTGCCCAAGATTAAGTCCTTACTACAACAAGCCGATTATGTCAAGTTTGCGCGAGAAGAAGCCGAATTAATCTATGGGGAAACATCACCGCAATCTCTATGCAAATACTTACCTCAAGCTGTCGGAATTTTTGTGACAGATGGTGGCAATATATGTGAGTATTGGCTCGATGGTAACAGCGGACAACAGCCAGCTTTTAGCGTTACCGCGATCGATACAACAGGTGCTGGCGATGCTTTTGTCGCTGGGTTATTGCATCAATTAGGGAGACAAAAATCTGGCGCAGAAATAGTTCGCTATGCGGCTGCGGCTGGAGCTTTGACAACTCGCCAAGCTGGCGCGATCGATTCTCAACCTACTGATGCTGAAATTATCCAGTTTTTGGGCGTAAATAGCAATCATAAATGAGCAGGTTAATGTAGGGTGTGTTAGGCATCAGCCGTAACGCACCATCACCCGATCCTACTGAGATTTCCAGGAGATCGGTGGGATCGATCGAGTATTAATTAATTGGGTTTCTCGATCCAAAACTTCCTCAACTTTGTGATAAATTTCCTGAGCTTCTGCCAGAGAATTACCGATACTTGTCAGTCCGACTTTGCCAAATTCTGATAGGTATCCCATCATGTGAAAGACGGTTCCTGTCTCGGTACTAGTATCAAAATGCAAACGGTGATGAGCGATAATATCCATCAGATCGTTGGGTAGCAAGCCCCGATATTGTGGGTGCTGGAGATTGTCTGAAGCAATATAATATTTGGGCTTACCCTGCTGAGAGTAAAATAAACCGTCCTCCCATTGATAATAACCATTGGTGAGGAATTTCAGAGTCATAAATGGATGAGTCGTACCCCCCTTACGGAGATTGATTTCGATCGCGTGTAAATCCCACCCCCCATCAACATTTTGCACTGCAATAAAGTCTACCCCAAACCGTTCGATCGCGCCTTTTGCTGCGAGATTTTTGCCAATTGCTAGTCCCAAATCCTGAAGTTGACGGCGATAACCTGCGGCTGCGGGAAACTGACACCCCAGAAAGATTTGCCCGTCGGGGCCGCCTAAAATCTGGTCGTGGGTAGAGAGGATTTCGACCGTTCCCAAGGGTGTAATGCACCCCTGAACGCTGGGAGATTGTTTTCCTTCTCCTTCGACAAAAGCTTCCACGATCGCCCCAAGATGACCGATTTTGGTCTGGAAGTTCGTCCATGTTTCACCATGCCCCTGAAAACTCAGATCGGGGAAAGCTTGACTGATTGCTGCTACTCGCTGTGAATTACTAGTCGGATTACCCAAGCGGCGGAGATCGAGGATAGCATTACCTTCACCCGAAAAGCCTTCATTTAATTTGACAACTAGCCGCAGCAGATCGGGTTGTCGCTCCCACAAATCTGCCGCAACTTGAGCCAAATCTCGATCGTTAAAAACTAACCCACTCCCATCAGGATGGGGCAATCCACACTCAGCAAAGATCTGCCGACTGCCCGCTTTTGTGCCCCAGTATAGTAAATCTGGATCGAGAGCATAGAGCGGGATGTCTAATTTTAGGGCGAGATCGCGTTCGATCGCGGTTGAATTGTAGCAGATCATCACCGATCGATCTGGTCGTAACGATTGCTTAATTCGATCGAGTAGGCGCGGACGATCTAGAATTTTCTGACTCAGCGGTTGGAGCGAATAATCATCGGTGGAAAATAGCCGCAACCGTTCGCGGGCATGGGAAAAGGGAATCCCAGGCAACAGTTGGAGATAATAATCGATCGCGATCGGTGCTAGTGGTACTGAAGTAACATAAACTAGCCGAGTGCGCGGATTTGACAACCTCATCAAGGCAAATAACAATCGTTCTTCATAATGAATATATCCCTCAACTTTGACAAGTTCCCCCCGATCTAAACTCAAGGATGGGATCACTAAAATATCCAGATCGCTATCCATCTGAGCATCAAAACCATGCCATACACTTTGCAAGCGCGACTGCAATTGTTGAAATTCATCGTGTTTCGATCGAGACTCATCACCCAGCATCAGGTTAGCTCCAATTATAAATTATCAACTATATTTAAGCTTTCCCAAACCGACGATGACGTTGTTGATAATTGAGTAGAGCGTGATGAAATGCTCGCCTATCAAAATCCGGCCATAATGTATCAGTAACATAGATTTCAGCATACGCCAACTGCCACAATAAAAAGTTACTAATCCGCATCTCGCCACTAGTCCGAATTAACAGATCGGGATCGGGTAAAGCTGCTGTATCCAAATGCTGTGCGAGGAGATTTTCGTCAATATCGCTAGCCTTAATTAACCCCTCCTGAACCTGAGTGGCAATTGCCTGACAAGCTCTGACGATTTCTTGTCTACCGCCATAGTTGATCGCGACGGTAAATCGGACACCTTGATTGTGCTGAGTAGCATTTTTGGCACGGTCGATCGCATTGTAGAGTGATGGTGTTAAATTTACTAAGTTACCAACGACCTCTAATTTGACTTGTTCAGAAACCATTTCCGCCAATTCTACCTGAAATAGATTTTCAAATAGTGTCATCAGAAAATCGACCTCCTCCATCGATCTTCCCCAATTTTCGGTTGAAAAAGCGTAGACAGTCAACGCCGAAATCCCCCAATCCTTGCAACAGCGGAGGAGATCTTTGAGAGTCTGAGCACCACGCTTATGTCCCATCATGCGGGGAAATCCCCGCTGTTTTGCCCATCTACCGTTCCCATCCATAATTACCGCTACATGTTGGGGTAGCTGAGTGCAATCTAAATCGGTAGGTAGTTCGATGAGACTGGTCGTTTTGGGAGTCATCTGAAAAGTTTTGAATTATAAATTATGAATTATGAATTGCCGGAATGTGGTCAACTCATAGATCATTTGTTGTCTGGCAATCCTAGCAAGCGACGAAACAGCTTGATACTGCGAACACTAAAACTACGACCCAAGCTGCGTAAACTTGGAGCAACAGATTCGCGACGCTCGCTCATCGGCGCAAACCGAATTTCCAAAAGCTCCTTCAGTTTACTGCTAGTTAGGGGGCGATCGAGTATCCCCGCTTCAGCTAGAGAAATCGATCCCGTTTCTTCGGAGACGACGATACAGATACAATTGTTCGTACGCTCCGTAATTCCCATCGCTGCTCGATGCCTGGTGCCTAGTTGTCTCGAAGCAGCCCGCTCGGATAGCGGTAAAATTACCCCTGCGGACACCACTCGATCGCCACGAATAAATACAGCACCATCGTGTAGTAATGTGGTATTTTGAAAGATTGTTTGGATCAGTTCCTTCGATAGCTGGGCATCTAATTTTACCCCTGGGACGGCAAAATCGCGCTCATCCATCATCTCATTGGTTTCGAGGATCATCAATGCTCCAGTCCGTTGTTGAGATAGCTCCTTGACTGCATCGACAATTTGGTCGATCGATCGATCTGCATCCAGACTGACTCGACGGGTAGATCGGATCGAGGGCATCAAGTTTCCCCGCCCCAATTGCTCCAGAAAGCGGCGGAATTCCGACTGGAACACCACTGACATCGCTAGTGCAGCCCCGACTACCAATTTGTCTAGCACAAAGCTCAACAGCCGAAATTGCAGCCGTTCGCCGATGGCCGCAGCAACGACCAGCACGATTAGCCCTCGTACCATCCAGAGCGTTCGGCGATCTCTGACCGCCAATAACACCAGAAAAGTGAGGGCAATTACCAATCCTAGATCTATACTTTGACGCAACCAGGATTCTATAAAGTGGGAATCAAACCCCAGACCCAAAGTCATTGGCAACTCATCTACTACAACCAATCCCTAGATTCTATGCCACATTGGATGAGATCGACAATCAATTTTAGGGATTATTTATTGGGTAACAATCGCCTGTCGAACTCCGACTCGCCGACGGCTAAAATTTTCTGACCCAGAGGGGATGTGATACGATCGATCTCAACCGCCTCAACACGGGTCAACAGTTTAGTGCCATGGTCTTCACCAAAATTCGCCCCTTTACCTATGACTAGCGGCTATCTTCTCATCGGGGCAATGTTAATTTTGGGGGGCATCATCGCGGTGTCTGGAGATCGGATTGGGACGCGGGTGGGTAAGGCGAGATTGTCATTATTCAAACTACGTCCGCGTCAAACAGCTACACTAGTAACAATTATTGCTGGTACAACGATTGCCGCCTCAGTGCTAACACTGATCTTTGGAGCTAGCGAACAACTGCGAATTGGGGTATTCGATCTTCAAAAGATCCAGCGCAAACTCTTCGATACCAGGGAAAATCTCGCTCGTGCCTTGGAGCAAAAAGATCGAGTCCAGCGAGAGCTAGAAGTCGCGCGCAATGAGCAGCTAGCCGCAAAAAGCCTCCTATCAGGAATTAATAATTCGCTCAAAGATGAGGTGCTCAAACAATCAGTTGCTACCCAGAACTTAAAAAACACCAAACAGCAACTCGAATCCGTCTCTAATCAGCGCAACCAGCTGGTGGCGGAGGTGACGGAAATTGACCGTCACCTCCGCGATTTGACCGCCCAGCAGCGAGTAATTTTTACTCAGGTACAAGAGATCCAAGTCCGGATCGATCGGCTAGAAACAGCCATCTTGCCCCTGCGGCAACGCATAATCAGTGCGACTCGTCAGAGATCGCAACTTCAGCAGCGACTCAATACTATTACCGTCCTCCCCAATTTAGCCAGTGAGATTCGTCGGCTCCACACCAACGAAAGCAAATTAAAAAAATTAGAGCAAGATTTGGAACAACAGATTGCAAAATTAACCAATCTAGAGGCACAGCTTCAAGCACAACAAACAGAATTAGCAAATCTCAAAGCTCAGATCGAACAGCTCGATCGAAAACTCGTAGTTCGGCAAGCTCAACTCAAAGAAAAAGATAAGCAACATCAAAAGTTAGAGCGAGAGTTTCAAAATCGGGCGATGCAGTTAAAACTGAGAAATCAGCAGCTTAAAAAAATTGAATTAAAGATTGAAATCGATCGCCAAGGGTTGGCTTCACTCGAACAAGAAGTCAATAATATCGAGCAAGAGTATCACAATATTCAGCAGGGCAATATCGTCATTCTCCGCGATCGAGTTTTGGCGAGTACCGTCTTGAAGATAAGTAGCCCAGAAGCTACAACCGCAGCCATTGACAATCTACTTGCCCAAGCCAATCTCAATGCGCTCCAAGCGACCGATCCTTACAATACTAGCAAACAACAAATCATCAAACTTGCACCCGATCGATTAACACAGCTCAAACAACAAATTGCAGATCGTCGGACTAATTATGCAGTGAGAATTTTTTCGATCGGGAACTATGTAATGGGCGATAAAAATATTCAAGTATTTCTCGACGCCACGCCCAATCGCAAACTATTCGATCGAGATGACCAAATTGCTGAGGTAAAGATCGATCCGACAACGATGAATGAATCACAGATCGGCCAACAATTAAATACTCTATTAGTAACTTCGCAACTTCGAGCTAGACGTGCTGGTATTTTGGATGATAAGCCTCAAGTTGGGGATGGACAACTAGCTACATACGTGCAATTTTCAGCTCGCGTTAAACAACAAAAATACCCGATCGAAATCAGGACGATTGTCGATCGGGATATCTATACATTAGGGCCACTAGTAGTTAAATTACAAGCGGTCGCTAGAGGCAAGGTATTATTTAATACTTACTCAAATTCCTCAAACGGTCGCTAGAGGCAAAGTATTATTTAATACTTACTCGAATGCCTCAATCAATCGATCGAGTGTACATTGATACACTGACATCATACGTTTGAGTTGAGAAGGAACTAGTTTCGGTTGAGAGCGTTTTTGCTCCCAATCATTAATCGTTCTGACACTCAATCCCAATTCAATCGCTAGTTGTACTTTTGTCAATCCAGCTCCTTCCCGTAAGTGCATCGGTGTTATAGTGCTATAACTATTGCTAGTCGTCGCGCAAAACTGATGCTGAGACTGAGTTTTATCTGGTTTCAAGATATACACTTTTGCTAATTGGTGCCCATATTTTTGCTGTTTAATCGCTACTTTTTGGCTAGCGATCGAGTTTTTCAGACAAATTTGGAGCATGGAAATGGGACGGTTTAAACGATCGGCTAGCTCCTTAATTGTGAGACCATCTGGGTGTTGACCGATCGACTCTAGAAGTCGATCGGTTGTGGTGATACTAGGGAAATCGGGGGTTATTTCGACAATTGCCAAAGTTAAGGTTTCCTAACTCGTCGCATAACAGTCTATCATCTTTAGTTAAAATTAAAGAATGTTATAAATACGCTATTTCATCGATATCGCTCTAGTTTTGACTAGCTATGTCCGTTTTTCCACCCTTGACAACCCGCGATCGATTAGGATATCGTTTACAAAACTATCTGTAGGTATCAAAATTAATTCGGCTCCGACGATCGCTCGCGGGTTCATAGCAGCTCGATCGATCGCGATGGAAATACCCAGTCACTCTAAATTGTCAACTATGCCTCAATTTTGGATTGCGATCTTTTTCATCACCTTAGCGATCGCTCAACTGTTTCAATCAATTAAGGAGATCGATCTACCCTTTCCAGTCTATTTAGTCTTGGGGACAGTGTTAGCAATTACTTCCAATTCCCAAGGCATGTTTTCATTAGATCGAGCTGGGGTGACAACACCACTGATAGAGGAGCGAGATCCAAGCCTAAAGTCAGTGCAATCGCCGAACCTAATTGCTACTGAAGATCGCGATCTTACTAACCAATAGCTGCACTCGGATCGAGGATAGTGAAGATCGAGCGGGTTAAATATCTCTGTCCGATCGATCGTTCATATCCATTTGTCGTGCAATCATCCGCTCCATTCTCAAGATCGTCTCTGATTGAGTTTGGACTAAAATATATAAATTAGCTATTTCTCTATCTCTAAGTGAATCCAGTTTTTCATGGAGTAATTCGATTTCTATTTCTGCTTTGATATCGCAGTCCAAATCTTGTTGAGCATTATCTCGATCTATTTCAGACTGGCGATTCTGACTCATCAAAATAAATGGAGTCGCATAAGCCGCCTGAAAACTCAATGCTAGATTGAGTAAAATAAATGGATATGGATCCCAATGAGATATCCAGGAGATAATATTTAGTAGGATCCAAATTATCAACAAGCAGCTTTGGATGATGATAAACCGCCATGAGCCAACTACTTCGGTGACAACATCAGCGATGCGATCTCCGCGTGAAGAAGATCGCAATTTCGCGGATCTAGCAGGTTGAATCGATCGTAAATAAGCTAATCGATTCAAGTCTGTCGATGAAAGTTGGGTGGGTTTAATAACTGGTGGAACCATAAATCTATAGCAGTCCTATTTGATTTTTCAGAATATTGTAGGGTGTATTATCCCATAGGGTAACGCACCGAAGGGAATAACTAATTACAACAACTACTAAATCTTAAAATTGTGACATCACTGCAATTTCAGAAATTTTTCTAACGCTGCAACCATACTCGGTGGCCACCGTCGGGTATTTTTCACCCAATCTAGATCCTTGTAGCGACTGTCCAAACCAATCACAGCTACCCAGTTACTCTCAGCTTCACCCCGTTGACCATCTTGCCAGAGAGCCGCGCTCAAAGCTGCACGTACATCAGGAAAATCTCGATATTTTCTGACGATATTCTTCATGTTGCGGATGGCTTCGGGAATCTCTCCATTCTGGTACAAAGCTAAGGCATAATTAGCACGGGCGAATGCAAAGTCGGGGGCAATTGCCGAAGCCTGAAGATAATTTTTAATTGCTGTATTCCACTCACCCAAACCAGCATAGGCATTACCTAAATTATTGTAAGCCATCGCATCTTTAGGATCGATCGAGATGATATATTGATAGTCGGCGATCGCTTCATTCCATTTGCCTAAACCCTCCAAAGCTGTGCCGCGATTGAGATAAGCATCAGGATAATTGGGTAATAACTCGATCGATTTATTAAAGTCTTCTACCGCTTCAGTTAGTTTATTCTGACTGACACGAGAATTACCCCGATTGCTCCAAATTGCCGGATTCTGTGGAAACAAATCGATTAATTGCGTCCAATATTTTTCAGCTCTACCAAAATCACCCTCATTAGTAGCTGTAAAAGCTTGGGTTCGCAACTTGTCACCCAGTTCAAATTGGGCATCAGTAACATCAGTAGGTGCTGGCTGTGCCAATCCAGGACTAATAGGAGTTAAAGCGATTAGCACGATCGCCAAAATACTCACCAACCAACGCCATCCCATAAATTTTATCCCTATATTCCCTCTTCAACTGTAGAGGAATTAGGGATACAAGACAAATTAGAGCCGATCTAATTATCGGTACCGCTTAACTATCCTTGGTGAGCAACACCACAGCATAGGCACAGATACCCTCCTCCCTTCCTGTCGCATCTAATTCTTCATTGGTAGTAGCTTTGACACCAACTTGCTCCGGCGACAATTGTAACGCGTGTGCCAATCGATCGCGCATAGCCTGAATATGGGGCTTGAGTTTGGGACGCTCGGCAACAACAACTGTATCGAGATTGGCAATTTGCCACCCGCGATCGATAATTAAACCATTAACTTGTTTCAACAGTTCGATACTATCTGCACCCGCCCACTGAGGATCTGTCGGCGGGAAAAAGTGTCCGATATCTCCCAGGCTCAATGCACCCAACATCGCATCCATAATCGCATGAGTCAGCACATCTGCGTCGCTATGCCCCAATAACCCTAGTTCGTGTTCCAGCCGTACTCCACCTAAAATTAGGGGACGCCCTGAAACCAGCCGATGAATGTCGTAACCATTGCCGATCCGAATGTTCATGAATTCTGAGTAGTGAGATGTGTCAAAATGTTTAGTATCGGCGTAACCACCTAGCACAATCGTATCGTACAGATCGATCGCCCCAACTGCCGAAACACCATCCTCTAGAACAAAAATCGATGGAGATAGCCAGCACCGAGATAGATATCGATTCTACCATCGCCTCTGAGTTGCAACAAATAGCCAGCATCGAGCAGATTGTCATTCTCTACGCTTGTGAGTCAGGAAGTAGAGCATGGGGCTTTCCCTCTCCAGATAGTGACTATGATGTGCGGTTTATCTATCTACGTCCTTTAGAATGGTATCTATCGATCCTCGATCGTCCCGATACCATCGACTTACCTGTAAATTCGTTACTAGATATTAATGGCTGGGATCTCCGCAAGGCTCTAAAATTATTCAAAGGCTCCAACTCAGCTATTTATGAATGGATTCAGTCGCCGCTAATTTATCAAGCTCATAGCGAGATCGGTAACGAATTACTGTCTCTAGGTCATAACTATTACTCCCCTCGCGCTGGAATCCATCATTATCTCAATATGACGATTAACTGTTATCGAGAATATCTCCAACTCGATTTTGTCAAATTGAAAAAGTATTTTTATGCACTCCGCCCGATTCTAGCTGCTAAGTGGATTGTTACACATCAAACCTTTCCGCCAATGATCTTTAGTGAATTATTAAACCTGATTAACGATCGTCAAGATCTCTTACTCCCTTTCCGGCACAAGAGTATAGGTGTTTAGCCGCTATAAAGCTTATCCTGTAAGGGTTTATAGCTCATAATCTTATCACAGGAAGGGAGTAGCTGAGATCGATCGATTATTGACTCTTAAATTAACTGCAAAAGAAGCCACGCTGATTCCAGTTAGCCCGATTCTCAATGATTTTATTCAAACAGAGATCGAAAATTGTGAGCTAGCTGTTAAGCTTGTTCCCAAGCAAGATGCCGATCCGTTGGCATTAAATGATTTATTCAAACGCTATGCTCTTGGTAATAGCTAGCAACGATCGATACTACTGTGGACTTGTCTGTTCGCGCGCGGCAACTGTACTGGGCGGGTATCCCGCCCAGACAACTATTAACTGATTTAAACCGATGGATATTAAACGCGGCTTTGTAGAAACGATTGGGAATACACCACTAATTCGGCTTGATAGCTTTAGCGAAGCAACGGGATGTGAAATATTAGGTAAAGCAGAATTTCTCAATCCAGGTGGCTCCGTCAAAGACAGAGCTGCTCTATATATCATCGAAGATGCCGAGCGGCGGGGTATTCTCAAACCAGGTGGAACCGTGGTCGAAGGCACTGCCGGAAATACCGGAATTGGGCTGGCACATATTTGCAACGCCAAGGGCTATAAATGCCTGATTATCATCCCAGAAACTCAGTCAGCAGAAAAAATCGAGGCACTCCGCACCCTCGGCGCAGAAGTCCGTACAGTGCCCGCTGTGCCATACAAAGATCCGAATAATTATGTCAAATTATCGGGACGTGTGGCGGCGGAGATGGAAAACGCGATCTGGGCAAATCAGTTTGAAAACCTAGCCAACCGTCTGGCACACTATGAAACTACTGGCCCCGAAATGTGGGCGCAGACAGATGGCAAAATTGATGGTTGGGTAGCATCTACAGGTACAGGGGGTACTTTTGCAGGCGTATCATTATTTCTCAAACAAAAAAATCCACAGATAAAATGTGTTATTGCCGACCCGATGGGCAGTGGATTATATAGTTATGTGAAAACTGGTAAAATTACCCTCGAAGGAAGTTCGATTACTGAAGGAATCGGAAATAGTCGGGTGACAGGTAATCTCGAAGGTGCCCCCGTTGATGATGCGATCCAAATTCACGACCAAGAATGTATCGAAGTAGTCTATCAACTCCTCCGTCAGGATGGATTATTTATGGGTGGCTCCGTTGGCATTAATGTGGCTGCTGCGGTGAGATTAGCCAAGCAAATGGGGCCAGGACACACGATTGTGACGATCTTATGCGATGGTGGTGCGAGATATCAGTCTCGGCTATTCGATCGAGCTTGGTTGGCTACCAAAGGTCTAATAATTGATTAAAATCTAAGTAGATGTCGAGACAAAGATTCATTGTAGATATCGATAATAAATATCTCTACGGGTAGATTTTCATGAGTCAAATCACACCAATTGTTCGTAAAGCTAACGATCGCGGACACGTTCAAATTGATTGGTTAAATAGCTATCATACTTTCTCGTTTGGTAGCTATCACGATCCTCAACAGATGGGTTTTGGGACGCTCAGAGTGATTAATGATGATGTTGTCGCTCCAGCGCGGGGGTTTGGCACCCACGGACATCGAGACATGGAAATTATCACTTATGTGCTCTCTGGTGCGCTCGAACACCAAGATAGTCTCGGCACTGGTGCAGTTATCTATCCTGGGGAAGTCCAGCGGATGACTGCGGGAACAGGAATCACGCACAGCGAAGTCAACCACTCCGCCAGCGAACCAGTACATCTACTGCAAATCTGGATTATTCCCGATACTGTCGGTTTGCTCCCTAGCTACGAACAGAAAGCTTTTGCGATCGATCGCAAACAGGGCAAATTGTGCCTCGTAGCTTCGCAAGATGGGCGTGATGATTCTGTGACTATCCATCAGGACCTAAACCTGTACGTGGGGATGCTAGCAGGCGATGAGCAGGCATCTTATCAAGTGGAACCCAATCGCTCTGTCTGGCTGCACGTGGCTCAAGGGGAAATCGCGATCGACGATCGAATCCTGAGTGCGGGGGATGCGATCGCTTATGCTGGTGGTAGCAAATTAGAGCTATCTACTCCTAGCAATAGTGAAGTGCTACTATTCGATCTAGCCTAAACGCCGCTCGAATGGAGACGAGGGAGGATTCATAACATCCCTATTACCGTTCTATCCCCTATCCCTACCCCCATGATTGAAGTTGTTGGTTATCTACATGCTGCGGTAATCGTATCTAATCTAGACAGAGCGATCGAGTTTTATAGTCATACCTTAAAATTAAAACGGGTAGATCGACTCCTCAATTATCCTGGAGCATGGTATCAAATTGGCGATTTTCAAATCCACTTAATTGAGGATGTGAATTATCAAAACGATCGAGTCGATCTGACGAAATCCACCCGCAATCCACATATCGCTCTAGAAATACAGGATTTAGATGTAGCTAAACAACAGCTACTCCTAGCTAATTGTGTAGTAAAAATGAGTAGTTCTGGTAGACCTGCACTATTTACTCAAGATCCAGATGGAAATGCGATCGAATTAACTTGTCTACTTCCTTCCCCGTGACAAATTCGACATCTAGGGTAGGGGGTGAACGGTGGATGGCTTGCACTGAGCGTAGCCGAAGTGTGAATGGTAGATGTCTATTTCTTGGGTGGGAAGGGAGTAGCTAAAAGATAGGGTTGCCAAGATCGTTGGTTTATCGAAATTATCCTAAAAAAAAGGAGAGTTGCTCGTTGGCGAACTATTTGGGACTGAGATCGTCACAGCTAAAAGTATAAATTAACTACTATGGAAGTCGAGGATCGAACGATCGCCGAACTAAAAACTTCAAGCTGGTTGACTAAATTAGCTGCTAATTTGAATCGCACTAGCAATATCTACGCGATCGGTTGTCTAAGTAGCTTATCTGTGACTACAGGCTGGAATTACCCCATATTAGCCCAAAGTATCATCCCCTCAACTCCAGATATTTGTGATGTCAACCTGACGATGTTAAATTCCACCGATGCTAATGTCGATCGGAATATTGTCACCGCAGATACAGTATCTCCAAAGGGAACGACCATCCCTAGCTTATGGTGGACGAGCGAACAATTTCCAGCGAAATTAGTGACAAATTGGATTGCCAACCGCAGCCAAAACCAAATTTACTTATTGGTTGACACACAATATTGGAATATTCTCGATTATATCGATCGCTATCGGACGATCGACAGATTTGGTCGTGTCGCCCAAGGCTACGGATACAATCTAAAAATATGTAACACCCAGAAGATCGAACTCGCTGGTTATACCTGTGACAATCCAGGCAATCTCGCCACCAAGCAGAACCTAGATCGAGTCGATCGCAAAAATACCTGCGAGATTTGGTTGAATACCAATGGACAAAATGGTCTGGGCGTAAATACAAAGCGATCTATTACCGATTCTAAATAGTCTTATCCATCCAATTCTCAAGTTTCAAACCTTCGGCGATCGAACAGGCAAATTGATAAACCATCAGATCGAAATATCGCCATCCTATCTGAGTTCCTATAGCAATCCTATTTGAAAAGCTAAGTTGATGTAGGATGCGTTAGGCGATATCCGTAACGCACCAGTATTCGATCCTAAATCAGCTTATTAGGATCGCTATATTAGTTTTTACCTGTAAGGTGTGTTTGCGTCAGCGCGAGCGAACTATTGGGGCGACCGGGTGCATGAGTAAGATCGCTGTACTTATTGCTTGTTTGTATAAGAAATATCATTAGGATCGACTTTTGTACTGAGTCAATCTCGCTTCATCATCGTAATCCTAAAAAAAAGTTACTAGGTAGTTGATTTTTTGGAAATATGATGTAATCTAATGCTAGAAAGATAAATAGGGTAACTAATAGAGCCGTAAGATTAGATTTTAAATTCTTCCCAATTTTCAGTATCGATTCCCCCCGATTATCCTTCATCAAGATTCAACATGAAATTACGTTCTATCATGACTTCTGCCTTTGGCGTAGCAGTCCTCTCTCAGTTGGCTGCCCCTGCTAGTGCTGTCAGCTTAATCAATGAAGATTTTGGCACTGGGCTTGCAGACAGCTTCAATATCTCTACTGGTACTACTATTGGTGCCTTCGATGTTTCTGCTGGCAACATCGATTTAATTGGTAACAATGGTGGGTTTGATTTATACCCTGGCAATGGTAATTACATCGATCTGAATGGTAATACCACAGGTGCAATTACATCCACTGGTAGCTTTACTTTCGCTAATGGTGGTATCTTGTCGTTTGACTATGGAACAAACGGAGCACCTACCAGTGCTAATGTATTTCTCGGTACGACTTTGCTCGGTGCGTTAACCAATCCTAGCGGCGCGGCTTTTAGCAATCAAAGCTATAGCATCGCTAGTGGAACAACTGGTGCTCTATCATTTGTATCGACAAATAGCGGCTTCGGTGGAATCGTGCTGGACAATATTCTACTCAGCTCGACCGATGTTCCTGCTACTGCTGTACCCGAACCTTTCACCATGATTGGTACTTTAATTGGTGGCACAGCAGCGATCCGACTCAGAAAAAAACTGAAAGTAGACAGTAACGTCTAGATTCTCCATACTTCACGACTTGCTCTCAAGAGTAAGTAATCTCCACAAAAGATCGAGAAAAGCTATAGCCTTTCTCGATCTTTTTTGTTTGAACCAATATTTAAATCAGGATCTCGCTTTCGATTGGAGCGAAGATTCCAATCATTGTACTGTCCTACCCCAATCCGATCCGTCTAGATCGCATTCAGTACGGTTCGGATCGGCTCCCAACCCCCTGCTTGGTGCATTTTCCATCGCCCTAGAAACAAAGGCGGGGAGATGGCGAGGGGGTGTTGCTAGAGATCGGAAGTTTTTAAGAACCGGATTTGGTGTCACCTCGCTTGAGGACATCATCACCAGCAGTTTGCTCCGTTACCAGAATCCCAGATCGATCGAATCGATGAGATCGTAGTGTGAGTCTCGATTCCAAGTCTTGGTGTCGAGCTATTTCTGCTCGATCGATCGAATTAATTACACAAAATAGTTTCATGGTGATTACTTTGAGTAAATTCTGGGTAATCTATCAATAGGGGTGTCAATAGGGTAACTAAAAAGTAGCCAAGCTAACTTTTAATATTTTCCTAGTTCGATCATCACTATCGCGATTATCCTTATTCAAGATTCAAAATGAAACTACGTTCTTTAATTGCTTCTGCTTTCGGTGTCGTTGCCCTCGCTCAGTTTGCTACTCCTGCTAGTGCGATTACCTTAATCAATGAAACTTTTGGTTCTGGCAATCGAGACCAATTTAATATTGGTGTTGGTAGTACTGTTGGATCGAACTTCAAAGTTACTGCTGGTAACGTCGATCTAATTGGTAACAATGGCTCGTTCGATCTTTACCCTGGTAATGGTAATTATATCGATCTCAATGGTAATACTTTCGGTACTATTACATCGATCGGCACCTTTAGTTTCGCTGCTGGCGACACATTGAATTTGTCTTATAATTATGGGACAAACGGAGCAGGTGGTGGAGCTAATATCTTTTTAGGTACGACTCAAATCGGTGTCTTGTCCAATGTTTCCGTTGCGTCAGGTTTTTTTAGTGGTAGTTATGATACTACTCAGCCACTTAGTGGTGCTCTGAGCTTTGTATCGACTACTCCAGGATTTGGCGGTGTCGTTCTCGACAATATTAAGCTCGACAAGACAACTGCTGTACCTGAACCATTTACCATTATTGGTACTATTGTTGGTGGGACTGTTGCTATTCGCACGAGAAAGAAACTCAAAGCGGCTGCTAAAGTCTAAGCAATTAATTTGTGATAGCTCGATCGATCTTTACTCCTTGCCGGAGAGATGATGCGAAAGTCTAGTATTCACCGTAAGGTATAATTTGGCTCATGCCCTCGACGCCATCTCAGTATTAATTTCATAACAGCTCCAAAAAAGCACTGCGAGTAGCAGTGCTTTTTTGTGTCAAATCGAGAGTAGTTTGCTATTTGGACAGATGTTGTCATCAAAACCAAATTGAGTCGCGGGTACGATCGATCGATCTAAGTCAACAGCGACATCGAAGATGGAAATATCGCGCCACTGAAATTTAGTTATGAGAAATATTAGAGAGATCGACCATAATACGCAATACTAAGGTTGTTAGTTTTTAGATCCCCCAGCAAATCGATCGATTTGGGGGCAACATCCCACCCCACCGCGTTCTTGCTATCCCACATGTGGGAACTTGACACAACCCTTAGAAAGCATGAAACAACAGGCTTTTTTCAAACGTATCTCCCTCTCATCACCAGCTTTTTTACTGCTAGTTCTAGGTGTGGCAGTTATCGCCATTCACCTCACCCTCATGTTCAAAACTGGTATTTCCGATCGTCAAATCACTAGTACGCTGTTTTGGCTGACTGCTGCTTATCTGATCTGGGAACGACAGGACAAACTTGAGTTCCAGACTGGGCTTGTAGCTAGCTTATTGGGCGCACTCTTACTGGCGATGCTATTGCTCAAGACTACTGGCTACTGCGAGGACTCTTTTTTGATTGGCTACCCATTTCTGGCTGGGATCGCTCTAGCCCTAATTGCTTCTGGCTTTCGGGGATTGAGGATCTATTGGCGAGAACTCGCGCTGCTGTTCTTTTCAGGGATTCCCGAAGTTCTACTTTCCAAGCTGACCGATCCTGCCCCGATCACAGCGCAGTTTGCTAGCTCTATGCTGTGGTATTCAGGCTATGCTGTGACCCAGCGGGGAATTTATCTCGATCTTCCAGGTGGCAGTATTGAGGTCTATAGCGGCTGTTCTGGCGTTGTAGCCATGACCCAATTACTGGGGATGTCGGTATTATTTTTGATGCTGCTACCCTTGCCTTGGAAATGGTTCCAGAAGTTGATTTTACCTGTAGCGGCGATCGCCATTGGGTTTTTGGTCAATGCAATGCGAGTTTCGCTGATGGCAATCCTGGTAGCTCAAAAACAGATGAAAGCTTTTGAATACTGGCACGATGGCTCTGGTTCGCTGGTATTTTCAGTCATCGGGACGTTTGTGCTGGTAATCTTATTGAAGATCCTCATCGAGCTATTTGCGCCTAAGCTACCACAGGAGGAATTAAAATGATGCACCCCGTTGCGATCGCACGTCAATCTCTATTATTCATTCTATGTGGCGGTGCGATCGGTGTACTAGGTAATGCTGTCATCAATAGTCCTCCGACTAAATCAAGTCTGAGCGCACCTGCTGCATATCAATTTCCGCAGCAGGTGCCGTTAGCAGATATGCAGATGTCTACGAGTAAACTATTAGCCGCTCATACCTTCAAGGATGGAATGGTGGCAACTGGGATGTCTTATCGATATCAAAACTCAAAACCGATCGAGATTGAGATCCGCTACATCACTGATGGAGTCGGCAATCGACCGACGATGGATGCGATGCTGCCAGTATTTACGCAGGTGCCGATTACTGTGCTCCGGCCATCGACAATGAAGGAACAACCTGGGTTGGGTTTTTATAGTTTATTTGTCGATAAGAAAACTGCTTATTTTGGTACTTGTATCAATCCGCAGGGGATAACTACAGTCACTGGAGATCAGTTTCATGCTAATAGTAATCCCAATCCACTAACTACTGGGATTCCGATCGATCGATTGTTACCCTGGGTACTGGGAAAACAGACTCTCAGGGACAGTCGCTGTCTCTGGACGATACTTTCTACCCCGATCGATCCGGCTGCCCCCGATGCTACGATAAAAACGTTGGAAACATTGGGAGTGAATTGGATTCGCTGGTGGCAAGTACATTTCCCCGCAGCCTAAAATTCCGCATTCAACTTTCACAGGTTTCGATTAAATTAAAGGTACCATTTCATGACCCCCGTTCTAGTTTTATTTCGCGTTGTTGGCTATGGACTGTTGCTATTGACACTATTTGATGTGGTTAGCGCATTCATTCCCCTTCAACTGAGTAACCCCGGCTGGCAGTTTCAAACTGCTGGCGGTTTTGTGGAACGCTCTGCCGTGCCACTACTTGGTTATATTCTAGTTTTCTATGATAATCAAGAATCTCGTAAAAAAAGAGAGCTGCTCCTACTCAAGCTATTGTCGTGGGTGGCATTGCTATCTGGGATATTTTATTTTGCGTTGGTGATTGTCTTGTTTATCACTCCACCTAATATCAACAAAAATAGTGAAGACCAGGTGAACGCTCAATTAAATCCTCGAATCACCCAGGCACAACAGATTCAATCACAACTGAAAACAGCTCAACCTTCACAAATAGAAGCGTTGATGAAAAATGGTCGCGTACCTGCTGGTACAGATCCACAAGCTTTTAAGTCTAAATTGATGCAAGAAGCAGCCACCGCAGAGCAAAATCTCCAAACTCAAGCTACTATTACCAAGAATAGTCAAAGGCTGGCTTTATTCAAGAATGCCATTAAATGGGGCTTGGGTGCGATGGTAACAGCTGTTTTGTTTATTCGCATTTGGGCTGGAACTGCCTGGGCAAGACAATAATAATATCGATCGGCTGATGTCATGTCACCGTAAAGACATGACATCAAATCGTCTAATCTCGATCGAGTTGAGCACCAATTTATCTAAGATGGGGGTGGCGAGACTCGAACTCGCACATCCATTACGGACGACAGATTTTAAGTCTGTTGCGTCTACCATTCCACCACACCCCCAAGTACGATTACACTATCTAAATTTAGATAATGTAAATATGCCGTAGATGAATAACTTACCACAAATAGTTAACCAATGCAAGCTAATTTAGCAATCTCACATCTTGCATCAAAACATAGTTACTAGTGTTTAGTGGATGGCGGATGGTGAATAGTGAACGGTGATTCGCGCTCGCCGCTGGTGCAAGATGTGAGCAATCCTATTTGAGATTTGCGGTAGGGTGTGTTGGGACTTCGCAATCCTAGCGGGGGTTGCCAACCCCACACGGCGAAAATATTAACCCTAAGTCAGGTTAAATAATCTCCTCATAAGAAATAGGCGGGAAGTGGGAAACTCATGGGCTTTAGCCCTGAGAGGGAGCTGGGCGGGTGACCCGATTCCTGACAAGTTAAGGTTTTTGATCGAATGTCAACACCTACATATAGCGTAATTGTCGGTTCAATCGCACCATATATCAAAAATCTCGATCGATAGTGCTAATGTATTCAATCGCTGAATGTCCGATGAAACGGTCGATCGTTAAATTGTCAAACCTGCTTGACAATTGCGATTGAAGCTTAACTTGTCACTAATCGGG
>NZ_JBGSQZ010000093.1:0-32642 GCF_041737865.1 Chamaesiphon sp. | reverse complement strand
AAGGCTAACAGAAGATCGTTTACCGAACTTGCTAATTGACATTAAAAATATAGTGGATGGTCAAAGCCAAACAGATCCAAAGTTTAAGACAAATCGTTTATACACTCGAATTAGTACGGCGGAAGTTCGCCGTCAATTGATAGCTCAAAAAGGATACAACACAGAAGAATTACCAAGCGAAGAAACAATTCGGACTCGAATGAATCAGTTGGGATACTATCCAAGTAAAGTGGGGAAAACGAAACCGTTAAAAAAGTTGAAATGACCGATCCTATTTTCGGTCACTTAGAGATAGTCAACAAAAAATCAAAAGATAAAATGACAATATTGAGGTTATCACTGGATGCGAAAGCGACGGTCAAGGTTGGTGAATTTTCCAGAGGGGGGAAGACCCGTGCAGATGCAGAAGGTAATGACCACGACTTTCAGCCAAAGGCAAAAGTCACACCATATGGCATTTTCCTACCAGAATTAGATGAATTATGTTACTATTTCACCACGTCAAAAGTGACTAGTGACTTCATGGTTGATGTGTTAGAGTCTTGGTGGTTAGAGCATCACAAGCGTTTTCCTCAAGTCAAGACATTATTACTTAATCAGGATAATGGACCGGAGAATCATTCTCGCCGTACTCAGTTTATGAAACGAATTGTTGAGTTTGCCCAGAGACATTGTATAAATATCCGACTGGCTTATTATCCACCTTATCATAGTAAATATAATCCAATTGAAAGAACTTGGGGAATTCTCGAAAATCATTGGAATGGGAGTATTTTAGATGAAATTGATACAGTGTTAAACTTCGCACGAACAATGACATGGAAAGGTCAGAACCCTGTGGTTACTCTTGTCACCGAAATCTATAAAACTGGTGTCAAACTTACTAAACAGGCGATGGCCGAGGTGGAAAATCAAATTCAACGATTAACTTGTTTAGAAGTACAAGGTGAGCAACTAAATCTTGGTAAATGGTTTGTTGATATTTTCTACATTCCAGAATCAAAGCTGGAATGATTTTTTAATTGTAAGTCCCCTAAAACGGGGAAACGTCCTGCTCCATTTGCGCCTGTGACGACTGTACCTGTCGATGATGAAATTGTTGCTGTACCTACTCCTGGAAAGTTGATGTTTGACGCTGTAGCCCCGTTGGCAAAACCTTCAAAAGTCTCAGTTCCAGTACCAGTAAGCTTGGAGAGAAAACTAGCTTCTGCGGCGATCGAATTTGGAATAGGACTGGCTCCACTATTCGCACCTGTGTCTTCACCAAAAAAGATTGTAAAAGCTTGTGCTGGAGCAAAAGCTCCGCTGGCAACGATGCCAGTTACAGCAATACCTGTGGTCAATACCAAAGATTTAATTTTCACGATCGGGGTGGGGTATTTCACAAAATGTGTTAATTAGATTTAGCATCAGTCATTATACTTAAAAAATTTACATTTTTAGCGAATTATTTAAGCAAAATTACTTAATGCTTCCACTAAGGATACCTGTTAAATGAGCTATACACAAGCTAGAGATCCGTACTTGTGCGATCGGTCGTCTTAGAATGTAGTTGTATGCTGTCATAAAAGTATCTAAAATCGACAAGCGATCGAGCCAAATTGGTAAGTGTAGGTCTGTGAACATCGATCGCAAGGTTTTAAGGTTGATTCGATCTTTGTTAGAGTTGGTAGATCTTCACAACTCAACTAGGATCGACGAATGCTTATCTTTATTGCAATCCGTAGATCTTACTGAATCCGACAGCCAACAACGCGAAAAAGACACCGCAATTAATTACAGTGTCTTTAAGGTGAGCATAGACGATCCCTTCAGGCATTGAATCAACTACGCTTTTTTGCTAGCCTTGAGTTTTTTTCTCATCCGTAATGCTGCGGTACCACCGATGAGTGTACCAACGATCGTAAATGGTTCGGGAACTGCCGTAGCATCTGGATTAGTACTAGAAAAGCTATTGAGCTTCAAGAACACAGCCGAATCGTAAAAGCCGTCACCCACATCGGCGATTGCTAGCTTAATCGTGTGGTTTCCAGGAGTGAGTCCCAAAGCCTGCGCCGTTATGGCAGTAGTGAACCCATCATATTGAAGACCATTAGCACCAGCAGGATTGGCATTATACAGTCCGGGATTCTGGGCATCTATACCATTATCATTAAAACCATTGTTAATCGTATCGATCGAAACTACTGTCGTCGTGCCAGGTACTAAGGCAATGTTCTTGCCATCCACAAAAAAACCAAACACGTCACTAAAACCTTGGTTCACAAACTCAGGGTACTCTTCAGATGCAAAAATAAACTTCAGGAAGACATCATTCGTATCTGTAGTAAAGTCAAAGCTGAGAACACTTGCATCTTGGGTAGCTCCGGCGGCGATTGAATCAAGGCTAGAATCACCTCCCAAAAAATTATCTACTCCCGCCTCCAGAGAATCGTTAGGTCCTGGGGCTAGAGTAGCATTCCCAGTAGTTAGAATAATGCCCGCATCGATTCCAATCCCCGCAGATGTTCCGCCAGTAAATGTTCCAGAAGCTCCTGCCGCACCAGTATAGCTAAGATTTGATGTGGTGATGCCAGATCCGACGATGTTGCTGACTAGAGTAGTGGGACTATCTGAGGGAGTGACAAGCAATACAGCTTGAGCTGGAATCGTTGCCATTGTTGCCAGCGCAACTCCCGAACCTACTGCCATTACGACTCTTTTTAGTTTCATTTTGTGTATCATCTTAGAAATTAATACGATCGGGGTGGGATATCTTAGAGAAATGTATCAACTATGACTAAAGCCAGCCATTACACTTAAAATAATCTACTGGATCGAAGATTAACTAAGTGAAATTACTTAATGCTTGTAATGAGGGTACTTGCTGAATAAGATTTACACAATCTAGAGATCCGTACTTGTGGAACTAGTTACTTTGTGTTGTAGGGTTGAATAGATCTAAAAAATGCTCGATCGAGTCTTTATCAATGACTCTCGATCGAGCAAGTAGAATTAGTAGTAGTGAGTATTTCTCGATCGAGCTAATTAGGGATCTGAAATCGCTCTACGCTGAAAAAATCGAGCTTAAATCCAGCATGAACCCAGGCAAAACATCTTCCCCGCTCAATGTGGTGGGCGATTCCAAGATTTCTACTTCCTGCTCCAATCGATAAATTTCTACCTGCTGCTGTTGGGAGTTAATTAGCCAACCCAGGCGCACACCATTCGATCGATACTCCTCCATCTTTTCGCGCAGAGTTTTGAGACTGTCACTTTTAGATCGTAATTCAATGACAAAATCAGGGACTAGCTCAGGAAAAGTAACCCCACGAGGAATTTCATCGGCTTTTAGTTTCCCAATCCAGGTGACATCTGGCGATCTGACGGCTCCATTGGGCAGAGTAAAGCCACCAGATGAGTCAAAAGCTCTCCCCGATCTGGTTTGACGATTCCAAGCCCAAACTTCCCCAAACAAATCTCCATTTTTCTCTGAACTTTCTAGTGCGACTGGTAGCATTGCAATTAATTCTCCGTTCGCGGTTAGCTCTAATCGCAATTCTGGGTTATCTTGACACAGTTTCTCGAATTCTTCGTGGGTAATGCGAAGGGTGATGCTGTGAATATCTAGTAAGAATGGTTTGGTTGCTAACGATCGCATAAACTTATTCCGCACTGACGTTATTTAAATATTCTAAAACCCTGCGATCGATTCATACAGATCGGGCAGATCGTTTTCAATCAAAATCAGATCTTTTGCCTGACGGTGTTCGGGACTTGTCAGGTAGGCAAGTGCCAGATCGCGGTTGGGAAACTCCATCAACTTATCGGGAGCTAAACCACCTTCGAGCAGTCCGGCTTTGAGAGCTGCTTTATTAGTTTCGCCAATTACAAGTGCCAAATCGCAAATCGAGGCAGCTTTGAGAGCTACCTGACGGTTTTCTTCGGCTTGAATATTGCCGAGTTCTACCATTCCTGGTGTCATCAAGATTTTGCGTCCGCCTTCGAGGACTTCGAGGACTTCCAGCGCGGAGGCAAACCCGATCGGGTTAGAGTTGTAGGAGTCATCGAGGATGAAACCGTCACCATTTTTCCGTAAGTTGAGGCGGCTATTAGCAGGTTCGATATTATAAATTGCGGCGATGACATAATCGGGATCTTTGCCGAGCGCACAAGCCATCGTAAACGCGCCGACGAGATTGGAGAGCATCGGGACTCCCAGCAATTTGGTAAACCCTGGATATTCTTGGGTTTGCCAATGAATAGTAAAAGTAGTACCGTCCATACTAGCCTTAATATCTGACATCCAGCAGTCAAGGTGTCCTGCTGGTTCCAATCCGTAGAGGAGGGTAGTAGCTTTAGGATATTCTGTAGCCATTTTGCGTGCGCCAGGATTGTCACCATTGCAGACTAATAATCCATCGGCGGGAATGGCTTGGGCGAGTTCGCATTTAGCCTTATAGATATTTTCCGCACCACCGAAGCGTTCGAGGTGCATCACGCCGACAGCGGTGACTAATCCGGCATTGGGTGGGGTGAAACGGCACAATTTGGCGATCGATCCGATGTGATACGCGCCCATCTCGATGATAGCAAGCTCCTGCTGGGGCTTGAGATTTTCCCGAATTTGGCGGGTGATACCCATTTCGGTATTGATACTACCAGGAGTCCAGAAAGTCGGCTCGATCGCTTCGAGAATACTCCCTAAGATAGCTTTGGTACTAGTTTTACCATAACTACCAGTAATCCCGATCGTGTAGGGCTGATAGTCGGCGAGGATATCTTTAGCTTCTTGGAGAAATGCCTGTTGTTTTTTGAGTTCATTCGGCCACAAAATGGCATTGGCGATCGCAATCCAGATCGGGGAGGATTGAATTACACCTACCGTAACCAGCCAATAAATGTAGATACTGTCTCCAGCTCCTAAGGCGTATGTGCCAGTGATGATGAGGATTGTGGCGATCGAGTATAAACCCAGCGCGAGGTGATAAATCGCCGTCGCTCGATCGGTCATCTTCAGCTTAATTTTACCCACCTGGCGCGGATCTTCTTCTTGGAACCCAACCAAGACTAACACCGCTGCGGCAACCAGACAAATTACCAAGCAAATGACCATATCTCCCCCACTCACAAATCTACTCAATGCGGCGGCTGTGAGAGCGATGAGGGTGCCTTTTTTGTCAAAAGTACATTTTTCTAGAAACCAATCTTTAAACCGTGTCCCGTTGTATTCTTCCTGTTGGAAATAGCGTAAGTATCTCAATCCTCGGCGGGTGAAAAAGATAATTGTCGTAGCGGAGATGATGATGAGGCAGATAGTAGTAAGCATTTGAGGGCTGGGGTGGGGTAAAAGACTACGCTACTCAAACAAATTTAGCGATTCTCCTGAGGGAGAGCCTACGCCAACGACACAGGGTTGGGGTAGGATAAAAATCTGTGCCGATCTATTAAGATTTAGAATTAAATAAGACAATTAACACGATCGCCACGATCGGAATGATGGCGAGTAGGGTGAGAAAAACCATATTTATGACTCTTTCCTATATAATTGCGCGAGAAATTTTTCTATATAATAGGCGCAAAGGTGAGAGCCTTCGGCTTGAAACATGAAGTGATCGCGGTTGGGGATGGTAATTAGCTCAGAGTTGGCAAAGAGACTGTGATAGCGATGTCCCATTTCTACAGGGGTTTCGGTATCGGCTTCACCCCAGAGCAACAGCACTGGGAGCGGGATTTGTCGAGCAATTTCGGTGAGATCTTCGCTGACGGTTTTGACGAGGGTCCCTCGGAGTGCGCCAGCGTTGAGATAGTCGTGAGAACCGTATTTTTGGCTATGCCAAGTTAGGAGTTCGTTACGATAGAGGGGCGAAATTTTGAACGTATTTCGGAGCGTGCGTACCCATTGACTGCGAAAGGATTGGTTGGCGGTACGCTGACGTTGTAAGCCGCCGGAATTAATCAATATGATGGAGCGGACTTTTTGGGGATATTTGTGAGCGAGACGGATTGAGACTCTCCCGCCAAAGGAATGTCCCAACAGATCGGCAGATTCAATCCCCTCTGCTGCCAAATACTCATAAATTCGATCGGCATACTGGTTGGTATCCCAATCTTCCGGCGGTGGTGGAGATTTGCCAAAACCAGGTAGATCGATAATGTGGATATTCGATCGAGTTGCGAGTAATTCTCCCATCGGTTGGAGGGATTGGAGATTTTGCCCCCAGCCGTGGAGCATGACTAGGGGATGACTATTTTTGCCTAGTTGGACGGTGTTTAGTTGGACTTGAGCCATTACGCGCACTTTTGCCTGTTTATCAGCTTAAAGTAGCATCGATCGGTACCGACATAAAGCGGAATTTTTGTGAAGATGACAGAATTGGGTCTAAATATGGGTAAGTTAAGAGCGATCGATCTCACAGTCACTATCTAGATCTCCCTGTACAATCGGCAATATGGTTACTCAACGCCCTTGTATACACCAGTCATGCCATGTTAATCATTGCCGCACATACCCTCCCCGCAAGGATCTCGATCTCAATTGATTTGCGGTAATTATTCACTAGAGATAGATATGGAGACTAATATATGTTTGCAATTGGAAAAAAAACTGGCAGTGGGATCGAGCAAATTGTCTACGAACATTTTCTGTATGTCGTAAGAACTGAAACACCAGTTAGAGTCTTAGAAAGATTTCGGAGTTTATTTATTGAGGGTGTCAATTATATTGACAACCGGATCTGGACGACGATCGAAACATTAGCATTTGAAAGAACTGCCGAGCAGAATTTCCCGTTGATTATCAATCGTTGTTGTTATATTCTCGTCAATCACTGGCAAATGCAACCCTCTGGGCAAGTACCAATTGCTAGTCTAGTTGCAATGTTGGCTAATCTCAATGACGTACGGATGACTTATTCTAGAGTCGTTCGTCGTCTGCGCCAATTGCTTCAGTTATATCTCCAAGGTGATGACTATCCCAAGCTCAAACGGTTAAACGAAGTTCTCAATGGTACTACCTCTGCCAAAGATACTATCGGCGAACGACAACTTGGGACATTAATCAATCGCTACCCTTATTTATATGAACACTCGCTTGTCTCAGAAGAACGCACTTTTGAAAATGTTGAGACGATCAAACGAGTACAGCGAGGGTTGCGTAAACAGCAGGAGACAAATCTATCCCACTATCTTACTTATCAAGTTAGACGATCGCGGATTAAAGCTCAATTAGGGCAGGATGCTGCTAATAATTTACCATCGGTGATTAATCCTACTTTGCTATCTACCAAAGAATTAGGAATGGCATTTGGACAATTTGCAGGTAAAGCTGAAGGTGATGCTACCTACCAGGATTTATCTCGTGGTTTTGTGTCGCATCTCCAGATGCAGCCAATCATTAAAACATTTAAGGGAGACTTGTATGATTATATAGTTTCTGGTGTGGATAGTAGTTATGGCAAGCGCAGTTTTAACGATCGCTTGTACAAAACTATCGACGCTATTTTACCCGATCGAGATAATCAACGGCTCGATGAACTTGGCTTACTCAGGACTTGTACTCACGTTCTCAACCATTTAGTTGTGGAAAGTCCCAGTAACCCGCAGCATTTCGTTTTCATGGATATGATTAGTAATTTAGGTGCGGTTTTTACAACTGGATTACTACTAAAGGTAGTCTTGATCTGTCAAAAAGTTAAACCTTTATTAGAGAGTAGATTATCGATTTTATTCAATCATTATGAATCTTCGCAATGTAAGGGCGTGCCTTGGTTAGTAAGATCTCTAGAAAATTGGAATGTGGCTGGAGCAATTCATTTTGGTAAAATCGATGCTTCAGCATTAAGTTTCTTACAATCTATTGGGGAATAACTCAAAATACTTTAGTCACCAAAACTGTGGTGCAGCTCTTCGGCAACTATTTTGATGCGACGCAACTGAGCTTCCATATCTACCTTTGTCCATTTGGCTGCAAATCGATCGAACCCCCAAGCGATTAATCGATTGGGAATATTAAAGTTAAACTGATTGATTAATACCGTACCGCGCTCATTTGGCTGACATTCCCAGCGATCGCTACCTTTAAAAAATCCATCAAATCCCCAAATAATTAACCCAGGTTCTCGCGCTATCACCACATTATTTAATGTTGGTTTAATTACCGGAATCTGAATGATAAATTTACTTTTACTACCAACACTAGTTTGCCACAATCCCTTAGGTTCGCACTTGAGGATCGGATTGAGCCATCGCTGCATTAATTCCAAGTCAGTGATACATTTATCTACTGCTGTGGCACTTGCTCTAATTTGAATTGATTGTTCAAAAACAGGCATCTATATTAGGGGTTAGGCTTTAGGCTTTAGGGAGCTTTAGGAATTAGGATTTAGGGATTAGGGATTAGGCTAAACATTTGATAGAGCTAGGTATCGGTTTATCTAACTAGGAAAACACTTACGTTAGACAATACTCAAAACCTAAAGACTAAAGCCTAACTCCTAACTCCTAAAGCCTAAAGCCTAAAGCCTAAAGCCTAAAGCCTACTCCCTAATTCCTGTTTGATTCGATCGACGATCGAGTGTTTATCAATGGTAACAAGAATTTGGGCGATGACTGCTTTAGGGCTATCCTCACCCCAAGAAGCACCATTAGCTAGGTAAGTTTTGGTGACTTGTCCGATCGCATAAGTGGAGACTCCTGCAATACTAGCCTGAGTCAGGGCGACGGCGGTGTAAGGGGCGATACTGATTCCGCCCGTCGCAGGTGCAAGCAGGGCGAGTAAGCCTTTGATACCGCTCAATCCTAATTTTGCCACCAATTCACTAACGGTAATCCCTCCCATGCCGATGGCGATACTCTGGAGCAGTCCCGTCGCACCAGATCGAGTCATCGGCATCCCGTAGAATTTAGATAGTCGGATAATCATCCCAATATCGATCGCTGCACCTGCGATAATATCCGCAGCAGTAAACGGATTGAGAGCAATCGCGATCGCTTTACTCATCACAAATTGCCAGATCATATCATTGGCTGCTTCCTCACGCCGATCCAGCTTGCGATCGATCGTCTGTTTTTGAATCCGATCGGCTGCTAACATGGCATTGAGAGCGGCTAAAGATTTACCTTCACGTTGCAAAATCTCAACGATCCGCGACTTCAATGCGGCTACTTGGGGAGTACCAGGATGATAACTGATGCCCATACTCCCATCTTCCCGCGCGGCTGCCCGCATCGTCACGGGAGCCGCCGCTACCATGATAATCTCACTCGGGCTGAGAATTTCTTTGACTCGCTCATCCCGAATCTTGGCATAGATCGCTAGTTTATCGCGATCGGGATAGCGATCGACTTTATTAAATACCAATAAAATCGGTTTACCCGCACTTCGCAGTTGTGAGAGGGTTTGCAATTCAAGCTCGCTGATATCGCCAGCAATAATAAATAGAATCAAATCTACTCGAAGCGCAATTTCATGAGCGAGGATTTGACGCTGCTCACCCTCAACTTCATCAATCCCAGGCGTATCGATAAATTCGATCGCTTCTTGTAAAGTAGCCGGAGTATCTTTGTCGAGATCGAATTGATCTTGCCAATTATCGATTTCCCAGACGACTTGCTGGCGTTCTTTCGTCACCCCATGTAGAACACCCGCTTGAAATACTTCTTGCCCGATCAAAGCATTTAATAGTGAAGATTTACCTCTACCTACCATCCCAAATACAGCTACTTGAAACACCGCTCGATCGAGTTTGATCAGCATATTACTCAGTTCGGCAATCTCTGATTCTAATCCAGATCTTTCACGTTGACTCAGATCTAGATTTACTAACATTCGCCGCAAAGTATCCTGAGCTTGTTGATAGTTTCGCTCTGACTGGATCGTATTAAAATTCGCGATCGCATCTGCTAGATTTTCTGAATCTTCCATTTTAGGGAATGGTGGATGGTGGATGGTGGATGGTGAATGGTGGATGGCATGTAATGAGCGAAGCCGATGCCGAAGTTGATAAAGGGTAGCTTGCGTTACGGCTTGTGCCTAACACACCCTACCTCTAACCACCATCCACCAATCTAATATTCTGATTTGCGATCGCGTGACATCAATGCCACGATCGCTTCTGGAGCTGTAATTGTACCTGCCAACAATCGATCGACTAATCCGGTAATCGGCATATAAATCTGATGACGGTCGGCAATTTTAACTAATACTTTAGTTGTATTTATCCCTTCGGCTGTTCCTTGTAAATTAGCTAAAACTTCATCCAAAGTTTTCCCTTGTGCTAACCCATAACCAACCTGATAATTTCGACTCAGAGGACTATTGCAGGTAGCCAAAAGATCGCCCAAACCCGATAGCCCATAAAAGGTTTCAGTTTTCCCGCCCCAATATTGACCGATCCGCACAATTTCCGCCAATCCTCGTGTCAACAGGGCAGATTTAGCATTATTTCCTAATTTTAAACCATCACAAGTACCTGCGGCGATCGCAATGACGTTTTTGACTGTACCCGCAATTTCTACACCTACAGGATCGTCATTAGTATAAACTCGAAATTTAGGCGAAGAAAATATCTCTTGAATGGTATTAGCAGCGTCCACATCATCACTAGCAACTACAGTTGCCGCAGGTAATCCTTGCTGAATTTCCAGAGACAAATTCGGCCCCGATAAGACAACAATCGGGTTGAGCGGAAAAGCCTGATGCCAGAGCTGTGCGGGTGTCAAATTAGTTTGAGCATCCAATCCTTTTGTCGCTGTCACAATAATTTGATGTGGATCGATCGATCCAGCCAATTGTGCGATAACTGCCCGAACACCCGACATCGACACCGCCGAAATAATTGCCGTTTGTTGACATACCATCTCGGCTAACTGACGATCGCAATTTCGCGACCAAATTAACGGTTCACCACCATTAATCCGCGTCAAATCCGCTAACGCCCCACCCCATGCACCCGCACCTACAATTATAATTCGATCGAACATAGGAAGGCTTTAGGAATTAGGAATTAGGAATTAGGCTTTAGGTTTTAGATTTTAGATTTTAAAGTTGTAGTAGTAGGGTGGGCACTGCCCACCAGTTAGATTTCAGGCGTTGCTGATTTCAGGCATAATCTATCTGCTAAGTGATTGCATCTACCTACTTTCGCGGATACTTAACCATCAACTTCTGTACCTCCTCAGCATGATAAGAACTGCGAGTCAGTGGTGTCGAAACTACTTGCAGGAAGCCGATCTCCTCACCATATACCCGCCAAGCGTCAAATTGCAGCGGGGTAACAAATTCTGCCACTCCCAGATGTTTCGCTGAGGGTTGAAGATATTGCCCGATCGTGATGATATCGCAGTCTACCGATCGCAGATCGCGCATCGTTTGGCGAACTTCTTCATCAGTTTCGCCTAAACCAACCATAATCCCTGATTTAGTATAAACGCTAGGAGTATACGCCCGCGATCTAGCCAAGACTGCCAACGAACGCTGATAGTCGCCCTGGGGACGCACACGCCGATATAGTCTGGGAATAGTTTCGGTATTATGATTGAGCACTTCTGGCTCTGCGTCTAAAATCGTCTCCAACGCTTGCCAATTGGCACATAGATCTGGTATCAGTACCTCGATCGTTGTTTTGGGTGACAGGGCGCGTACAGCTTGGATACATAGCACAAATTGACCCGCACCCCCATCGGCTAGATCGTCACGATTCACCGAGGTGATCACGACGTGCTTGAGATTGAGTCGTTTGACAGCTTCCGCCAGCCGAATTGGTTCAGTCGGATCTAGAGCTTGGGGTTTTTTCTCAAAATCGATATCGCAATAGGGACAAGCACGGGTACAAGCAGGCCCCATAATCAGGAATGTAGCTGTTCCTGCACTAAAGCATTCTCCAATATTCGGGCAAGAAGCTTCTTCGCAGACAGTGTTGAGCTGCAAGTCGCGGAGGATATCTTTGACATTACCAACACGTTCCCACTGCGGTGCTTTTACCCGCAACCATTCTGGTTTGACTGTCATAACAATTGAGCGATATTCACGAGTCTACTATCTTAACAAGTTCTGACGTGCAAATATTTTATAGTCCCTGGGGCAGGTCTTTGCGTGCAAATGGCATCGATCGACGGAGATTATCGACAGCATACTGGATATCTTCACTAGGATCGATCGCGACCCACTTATCGCCATTGGGCATCCTAGTTTCAAAATGTAGGTGCGGCCCAGTCGAGTTACCAGTACTACCAACTAGCCCGATGACAGTACCTTGCTCGATTACTTGCCCTGGTTGAACAGATATCTGTGAGAGATGACCGTAGAGCGTCTGCTGAACGTCATTATGCTGGATGATAATTGCTTTACCATAGCCACCATTCCAACCTGCCGAAATCACCGTCCCAGTTCCGGTAGCAACTACAGGTGTACCTGTGGGTGCGCCAATATCAATCCCCGAGTGAAAGCGACGGGTTCCGGAAAGTGGGTGTGTCCGCCAGCCAAAGCGAGAAGTGACTCGTGCAGGATTCATCAACGGATAGATGAAGTTTGAACTTGCCTGGTTGAGATTATTGGTCGCAAAAGTAGGCTTAAATACTGGCACGATGCCCGCTCCAGTACGGACGGTAGGAATTGCACTAACAGTCGGGATATTTGTTCTGATAGATACACGCGGCAACCGTGTCACAGGCTGTACTTTAATTATCTGGGTACGTGGGAACGGAACGGGAATTTCGATCGAGGCTTCCGATTGAACGCGGTTTGGTACGGCAATTTCGATCGAATTTTCGGGAAGTTGGCTTGGTAAGACACTAATTTTAGGATTGTTACCTAGAGTTGCCACATCACTGGAAAACACACTCGATTGAGTCGGACGTGCGCTCAATCGCTGATAACTGGGTAGGGCTGGATCAGCACTACTATCATCATCAAATCCAAACCGACGATCGATCTCACCAGTTTGTTTGCTAGTATCTTGGTCAGCAGTTAAGGCTTGGGGATCGATAGTAGCAGTAGCCAGCCGATTCATGCTCAACAATTGAGTTTTTAGTGTATTGCTTGCTACTAAAACTTGCTCTGATGAAAACGAATTTTGGGCAAATGCAGTTTTAGCACTTAAAAATGCACCAGTAATGACTAAAAGCCTCAGAGGTGTGTTTATACGCATAGATTAGGTAGGAATTACTACGGGGTAGAAATTGAGGTTAACAAATTAAGCCGAACACCAGAATTCGTTCAGTATACAAGATATCGCCCTAATAGTATTTATTTTCTCACCACTAATTCAAATCTAACTAGTGGATATCGGCTTCAATTCGGCTGCTAGCTTGGGCTGCACTCGTTCGCGAAGCGTCAGCTCTGCTGAATCGATCTACACAGTTGAGACCGCCATCGCTGTGGCTTTTGATTTGCCAAAACTCTAGTTTGAAGATCGAGTACGAATATTCTCTATAAAAATATAATCTTCGAGCGTGTAGTAAGATTTAGAGATCGATTTATGTATAGACCATCACAAAAAATCATTTGCTTTATTTATGAGCTAAACAATTCAAAAATTTGACGACAAAATTGTTTTAACTTATCAGCTATTTCTGGTTGTGGCTGAACACCTTCAAATTGCCAATCATTAACAGTTGATAGCCGCCACTGCTTACCTCTAAAATCAAAGCCAGCAACTTCCAAACCAATCACATTGCGTGCAGTCGGCTCAAAAGTGTCATCAACAATTGTCATTGCGTCTGCACAAAACCGAATCTGAACTAAAACACTCCGACTTTGCCACCGCCGACTCCAGCCAGGAAAATGAAAGCAAAAATCGATCGAATCAGGATCGACTAACTCTTGGGTATCGATATCTTCAGCCCACGGCTTGAGATCTACTTTTGCATCGGGAAACTCACTCCGAAACAGACTAACGGCGGAGGCAATTTTACTAGCGAGGGTGATATCGGTAGCCTGTTGAGCAGCGTTCACGTAGAGATGGTTCCAGGGCGCGAACCACTGGTGCAAGTGAGCAATCCTAAATTGCAAATATAGTCTCACGATAACTTAGTTTATCATCTGCGTGGTTCTGTAGTATGAGTAAAACGTGTAGGTCGCATCACTGTCTCAAAGTTACTAGACTATTGTTATACCCATTTGTGACGAGGATTAACCTATGAGTACATACGCCCAGGAATTGATCGCTACCGCAGCAGCGATGGTTGCACCTGGTAAAGGCATTTTAGCAATGGATGAGAGTAAAGCCACCTGCGATCGACGATTTGAGAAACTAGGAATTCCCACAACTGAGGAGCGTCGCCGCACATATCGGGAGTTGATTCTCACGACACCAGATTTAGCTAAATATATTAGTGGTGCAATTTTGTTTGATGAGACGATTCGACAATCGACTCAGGCAGGCATTCCGTTCGTGCGAGTGATGCAGGAAGCTGGGATGATTCCAGGCATTAAAGTCGATCTTGGTGCCCAGGATCTCGCAGGTTGTGAAGGCGAAAAGGTGACAGAGGGGTTAGATGGATTGCGCGATCGCATTGCCGAGTATTATCAAATGGGTGCTCGGTTTGCCAAATGGCGGGCTGTCATCGCCATCGACACCAACATTCCTAGTGAGACTTGTTTGGTTGCCAATGCTCATGCCTTAGCACGATATGCTGCTATTTGTCAAGCCGGAGGGCTAGTGCCAATGGTAGAACCCGAAGTGCTAATTGATGGCGAACATTCGATCGATCGTTGTTACGAAGTCACCGAGCGCACCTTACAAATCGTCTTCGAGCAACTGAGGCTAAATCGGGTGGAGTTCGACAAAATGATCCTCAAGCCCAGTATGGTAATTTCTGGCGAAAATTGTCGAATTCAAGCGTCCGTCGAACAGGTTGCCGAAATGACAGTGCGCTGTCTGCGAAATAATGTGCCTGTGACAGTCCCAGGTATCGCCTTTCTATCTGGCGGACAAAGCAACGAACGCGCGACAGCACATCTAAACACCATCCATACTCAGTTTGGCTCTCAATGTCCGTGGGCGATAACGTTCTCTTATGCCCGTGCAATCCAACAACCCGCACTCGATTATTGGCACGGTGACGATGCCAACATCCCCATCGCTCAACAGCTTCTATCCCACCGAGTAAAACTCAATGGCGCAGCTAGCATCGGGCAATACACCTCAGAGATGGAACGGGAATCTGTAGGGGTTTAGGCGTTAGGTTTTGGGCTTTAGGGTTTGGGATCTTATCCGTATTGAAAGGGCTAGGTGGGCAATGCCCACCAGCCAATGTTTACACAATTTATAAAACCCGTTTGGGATCACATATCGATCGAGTAACTACTAAAATCTCGATCGACATGTCGTAAACCAGTCTGAACACCACTGCGACGAATACCACCAGTAGTGATGTCAAAACCCACTATTTCCCCATTGAGTTCGGGGATGATTCTACAAGCATAAAGTTGCGAAGTTTCGGGCAATAAAACTGTAGGATTGACTGCTGCAAAATCAAATAAAGATGATGAGAAAAGACCCTGTAACCCACCGCTTTGTTGAGTATTAGGTGCAAAATCATATTTTGCCCATGTGCTATATACCAGCGCATAGTCATCAGATTTAGTGCGATATAATTGAGGCACTTCCATCTCTGCATAAAAGCCAGGTTGGCAAATTGAAGGTAGACATTCCCAATCTTCAAAGCTATTATTTTTAGCTTTGAGCAGAGCTACCGAACCCTTTTTTCCTAATGGTTTATTCGGGTCTTTCGCCGATAGCAACATATAAATTTGTTCTTGGTGGCGGAATAAAAATGGATCGCGCCAAGCGTGAATGGTAAGATCTTCAGGAACATGCTGAAGCTCGTATGGAGCATTGGGTTGAATCCGCACACTCGGAATCCGAAACCAGCGATCGAAGCTCTGAATATGGTGAGTAAATGCTACGCCGACATTCTGTGTCATTCCATCATGTGTTGCTTGATTTCTAGATGTATAAAACATCAAAAATCCACCTTGAATTTTGATAATATCCCCACTCCAAATTGAGGTATCGTCCCAGCCATGAGGATCGGCACCCAATACTCGATCGCTAATCCAATCGATCGTCAAAAAATCTTTGGTAGTGGCATATCCTACCTGCGAACTCATGTGATGCTTATCGTCAGCGACTAACGCACGATCGGCATTGAGATAAAATAAATGAAAAATTCCGGTGTCTGGTGCGAAATGATACCAAAAATCCCAAACATGGCGATCGGGGTGTTGGAGCGTAGGATAGCTGAATTCTGGAGCGAGAGTAGGCATTTTCTACCAATTCAAAATACAAGATTGGATAATTAAGTCAACGTAAAATTTTCACAGTCAAAATACTTGCGAATAGGACAAGTGTTTTAGGCTGCGAGAAAACAGAGTAGCAATTGAAGCCGACGGGTTTGCTAAATATTCACTTACGAGTAATGAATGATTTTGGCTAAATAAGTTTCAACTTTGGCTGAAATTTAATCTTGAGGATTTAACTGTGATTTAGTCAATCCATCATTTTGCCAACCGCCACAATTTAGTCAGTCTTTGTACTGATGAAGCTAGATTGAAGCTATTTTTCCGATTGTGCTCTGCAAATTGCTGAGAATACTGGAAATCACCTACAGATATAGAGATCGAGATCTGTGCGGACACCAATAAGAGATCGGGTGTACCATATATATCAATATTTCAGTAGGCAATAAGGTGTGGTTATGATTTAGCATACCCAACTTATCACAGTAAGCGATCGAAATCAGATCGAAAAATAGATCTAAATTAAATTAGTTGTGAGTTGTTAGAGACTAAGGGTAAAGGGCTGATGAGGTTGGATGTTTGAATCCCGATTTTGGTAGCGGAGATTTTGCCTAATCTGCCACTGCTAGGGGAGTAAGTATAGACAAATCAGCTCGACGTAGTGTATGATAGAGTGTTGGGCACTCTTGTAATGCGCTTTACTGGCGTTCGCACAAACGCACCGCCTAATCGCGTATGCGTAGCTCGACAAGAGCCGCTCAGGTTTTTTGTAAATAGAGAATTTTTAGACACATGGCGAAGAAAAGCATGATCGAGCGGCAAAAAAACCGCGAATTGACAGTAGCAAAATATGCAGATAAACGGCAAGCTTTGTTAGAAGAGTTTAAAAGTGCCGCTACACCCCAGGCAAGATTTGCGATTCACCGCAAAATTCAACAATTGCCTCGCGATAGTGCCCGTACTCGGTTGCACAATCGTTGCTGGGTAACTGGACGTCCCCGTGGATATTACCGTGACTTTGGGTTGTCGCGGAACGTCCTCCGCGAGTGGGCACATCAAGGCTTGTTACCTGGCGTAGTCAAATCTAGCTGGTAAACATGGAGTATTGGGTAATAGGACTTTTACCTATTCCCCTGCTGGTCGGGTCGCCCGACCAATATTCTTTCATTATTGGTTGCCACAGCAACGGTTGTCAATTCCAAGACTATCTAAAATTAAATCGCTAACAGCATTGGCGACGGTGAATTCACCAAAAAAGCTTTCTTGAAAATTGAAGGCTTGCATCTCTGTGACGATCGCCATCACAAGGCAGCCCAAATCGTTTTCGCCTTCCATCCGCTGACGAGTGTAGATCTGAGCAGCACGAAGAGCGATCGTGGCATTGATAGACTCTGGGATGAACTCTCGATCGAGCCACATTTTTAGAGATGATTGTAGCCAAGCTCCCTCTCGAGTTGCATCAGTCGCTGGCAATAAAGTTATCGAGCCGATCGGTTCTGTCATTGGTAACTACCAACTTCGATCTATTCTAGAGTGGATAATCGCATCACTCACATTCTTGCACTCTGTTCAAGGCAATGACAAGCCTACGCAACTAAATTTAATTATTCACACCGATCGATCTGGCACTTAATTCTAAAGTCGTGACACTGTGGAGTCGATCGGCTTGCGACTCAATTACCTCCACCTGCCGATTTGTAGTTGCTAGCTCTTGGACATTTTCCCAACTGTTGGCAAAGGCGGGTAGACCTAGCTGACATGCTTTCCAATCACTGTGAACGGAAACCCCAAGTTGCTGACAGGCACCTCCATGCACTCCCTCAGGTCGGTAAAAACGACAGTAGCGACATACAGAAGTCAGACAATTTTGGTTAGTCATCAGCGGTACTTTTGGAGGGCATCAAATTCAATTCCCTCCTGTGTACTATTATCACCGATCCCCATTTAGTCAAAAGTATCATCGATCGTCTATCCCATCTAGCTTCTAGCGATCCCCAAGCTAATTAGAACTTTATATTGTCTTTAGATTCGGTTTATCAAAAGCAATATTTATTGAGTTATTCGGTAAATATACGTAAATCCCTAGTACTAGTCAATGTTGTTTGCAATGTACCTAAAACCACCAGGGATCGCTAAGAACTGAGAATCGACCATCGAGATCGAGCGAGATCGTAACTGCAAAGATGCCGATCTATCTTGTTATTAAAAGTGATTATATCTACCAAAAGATAGATACCTTAAATTTATAAACCACACAGCTTAAATTTTGAACTTTCCACCGATCTTTCCTAAATCGATCGCACAAAACTGGCAGACATCCCATCGGACTAACTCTCCTTCACGAGCGCGACAATTGCAACGGGAACAAATGACAATTGTCCCTGAGTCAATAGGTATAGACTGGCTAGTAGTAGCGGTAGGCGTACTACTATAGCTATTAAAGCCTACAGCAACAAACCTTAGCTCATCAATCGGCGCAATTAATCGGGTGTTTAACTGCCGACATAGTGCTTGTCTCCCAAAAGTAAGCTGATGGGCAAGGCTAGAACTATTGGTAGCGATGGTGAGTATCCCTCTAGAGTACGATTTCGGTCGGCTCCGCTCGGCAATAGCTGGTGATACAGTATCAGCCCACGCTTGGATGATAAGACCCCAATCCCTCACCCCTTCCCATCCTGGCTGGTTTTGAATCTCGATAGCGATCGCCGAAATTGATGTTGAGGACATAACGTAATAAGATAAAATTCAGGAATTTTTAACAAATAGCTAATTTTTGATGAATTAGCTGAGTTTTGGAATATATTAGTGACACAGCAATAACTAATTAAGTTTAGTGCCTGAGTAATTCAGGTTGCCACTGCCAGTCAGAGCGAAAATTCCCGTCTTTAGCACTAGATAGTCAATTGCATCAGTTCGCCCGCTCGTGGGCAATCTCAGAGCATCATCAATCTAGTCGATCGAGACCCGCTCGAAACGAGATGCTACGCCAACGATATCCTTAGCAATATTTGTGTTTAAAGTGAGTTATGAACCACAATCCATCTGACGATAGCGCGAATGTGCCCCCATCCGGTCAAGCTGTAGTCGTTGGCGCAGCCTCTGTCACAGAGCATCAGGGCGACAATTCCTATCAGCTCAACCCATCTCTCCAACAAGCTCTCAACTGTCTAGATATCAAATTGGAAGATGAGCTAAAGAGATTTAGATCCAAACCAGAAGATCGCTCTCCAGATCTGCAACCGCAGACAGCGAAGACAACTTGGCAAACTGATGGGGAGATCCTCACCGCAGATATCGTCGAACCAATGATGTCCCCAACGGTATCTGCGCCCACAACTAGCGGATTTGTGATTATCGACGGATTATCGACATCCTCAACCAATAGTCGGAATGCGCTTGCCAGCCTAAATTATGCACCGATCTCATTGTATCGGGGCAACGGATCTGAGCTGCCAGAAAATCTAGACTTGAACTTCTCCCCAGGTGGAGAAATCGCCCCGTTTCACGATGAATACTTGTCATCATCTCAGGAATTGTTACAGCAGATTCGATCGGGCTATGCCAATGCCGTACCCTCCAATGACAATCGCCCTCAGTCAGCATCGTCTACTCCCAAAAATAAAAACTTAAACCCACTCAAACTCGGCGCAGTAGCGGCAGCTTGCCTGCTGGCTGGTGGAGCAGCCTACGCGTATTTCAATCCCAGTCTGTTGGCTCCATTGACAGCGACTAAAGTGGCTACAACAACTACCACTAGTTCATTGGGGCAATTGATTCAGAGTCCCAATCTGGCCGCTAATGAGTTTACCGAACTAAATTTGAGTACCCTTAACACGATTAAACTGCCAACAGCAACGACGACGAATGTGAGTATGGCAACAACTTCGACTACGAGTACGACTCAGGCAGGAAGATCGAATACACCAGTAGCGATACCATTTAATGTTGCGGGTTCGCCAGTTATCTCTCCATCAACCGTTATCACTTCTCAACCAAGATTGGCAGACAGCTTGATAAAATCGCTGCTCCCGCCCAATTTCCAAACCTTTGCTAGATCTTCCAATCGGACTATTCCATTAAGCGTTAAACGTTAATATAAGTCGATCGTTTCTGGATATCGATTGGTGCCTAATTTTTAGAACAGGACTGCCCGATCGTTAGATCCAGAAGTTATCATAATTAATAGGTCAGGTATTTAAATTATTCAATTGAGAATAGCACTAGGGGTGAATTAGCTACTAAGCTGCTAGCGCGTGAAAACTATAAAAGGGATAGTAATATGGGATTATTCGATCGGGTGAGCAGACTGCTGCGGGCAAACGTCAATGATATGGTCAGTAAAGCCGAAGATCCAGAAAAAATTCTGGAACAGGCGGTGATGGATATGCAGGAAGACTTGGTGCAACTTCGCCAAGCTGTAGCAAGTAGCATCGCCAATCAAAAACGCAGCGAGCAACAGTACAACAAAGCGATGGCTGATGCCAATAGCTGGCAGAGCAAAGCGCAACTAGCATTGCAGAAAGGAGATGAAGATCTCGCCCGTGAAGCCCTCGTCCGCAAGAAAAACTATAGCGAGACTGCGGGTAGCCTCAAAGCCCAGTTAGACGGGCAAGCAGGGATGGTAGACACCATGAAAAAGAGTCTAATCCAACTTGAGGGCAAGATTTCTGAGGCGAAAACCAAGAAAGACATGCTCAAGTCTCGTTCCCAAGCTGCCAAAGCTCAGGAACAACTCCAAGGTGCAGTCGGACGCATCGGCACTAACAGCGCGATGGCTGCCTTTGACCGGATGGAAGAAAAAGTCCTGATTCAAGAGGCTAAATCTCAAGCAGCGGCAGAACTGACTGGCACCGATTTGGAGAACAGGTTTGCTGCTCTATCCGCAGGTGGTGAGGTAGATGATGAACTCGCAGCGATGAAACAGCAAATGCTCGGCGGTAGTCAACCTACAGCAGCCCTACCTCAAGGAACTGTCTCACCGACTGCGGCTCCCGCCACACCCCAAGATACTGTCAAAGCACCGATGAGTGTTCAGGATGCGGAATTAGAAGCTTTACGCAAACAAATTGACGGTTTGTAGGTGAGACATCTACTCTGAATTCTCAAGAATCCACTCGCAAAAGTCTCTCATGCGGGTGGATTTTGCCTGCCGATCTTCCGCCCGATTTCTTTAATATCTTCATGTAAATCTTCGAGGCTATCATAGAGTGCATTACTCCGTTGATGCTCTCTGTGACGATCTAAATTATCCAGTCTCGACTCACGAATAGTTCGACGCAATTCTTTAATTGCTTTGCGTTCGTCCTCAATACTAGTGCTACTAGCAGCAATGGCTTTAGCATTAGATTCTATTAGTTGCTTAGTCGCAGATAATGACTGCTCGAATCTGTCATGGAAAGTTGCCTGTGCTTTAATTTGGACACTGATTTCTTTAATCTGTTGAGTGAGATCGGCTGTATTAATTATTTGCTGTTCCATTAATCGCTCTGATCGATCGAGCCGATCTGAAGATTCATTTATTTCAGTCATAGCAGTTAAATTATGACTCGGTAGTCAGTACGATCTAATCCTTTCACCAGTATATCAAAACTTACATTTTTAGGTAATATAACAGTCATTTTGTCTCCAGCATGGCAATCTATTGCGAGACTTGCTACGTCAATCTAGATAGGATTAATCGGTGGCAGATTTTCTATTGTTCTGATATCTTTTATTTTGTGTCGTTCGAGACTTACCAGAATATCTTGTAGATCGATAAAATTCTTTCTCACCAAATGGAGTAATTGAAGGATGAGATTTACGGAACCAGTTTAAATAAGGCTCATAGTTGGCAAACGTGCCAGAAAACTCTAGAGCTGGAATTTGTATTAATTCTCGATCTTTTTGAATAATTGTCGGTTCTGTTTTAATATCTGGAGGCTCTGATCCAATTATTTCTCCTGCCAATCTAGATTTACAGTTACCACAAATTGGACTGTGATTATCATCGTGAGGACGAATTCTATTTTGTCTTCCACATTTTTGGCATTGTTTAATTGGGTAATTGTTACCTTGGATTGACTCTAAGGGATGTCTTGTACCAATTTTCCTAGCTCTTTCTAGATTGCGAGAAAAGTATTCAACAGGAACTTCAATTATTTCTTCTTTCAATTCTAGCAAGACTTTATTAGTTACTAAAACAGCTTTTTCAAATCCACTCAAAGATTCTTTTGTTGGATTCTCGTCAATATCCCACATGAGAATATATAAAGATTGCTGTAATCTAATTGTCAACCTTAGCAGATCTTTTTCTGTCTCATCAACAGCATGTTTTCTAGTTAGATCGTTAATATGTTGCTGATTGAGACTAGACTGTTCTTTAACCTGTTTTTTAGTATTATTAGCTAGTTCATGATGCCTTTTCTGTAAATTTGAATAGTCGGTAGAGAGTTTATTAGCGACTTGTCGATGATGTTTTGACAATTGCCGATTTTTCTCACCATTAGCGTGGCTAATACAGGCTCCAGCGACAGCACCAACAGCAGCTCCAATTAGCGGTAATAGAAAGAACATAGTTTGACCTAATGTAATTATTTAATGATCGACAGAAGAAATGAATTTTTGAGAGCTATTTAATAAATTAGCTCCAACTGGATTACCACCTAATGATTGAGCGATCGCCGCAGATTCGAGATACCTTTTCAATGCCCCTTCTACGCCAAGTTCCATTGGTCGATTGGCAATTTTATCATTGAGAGATCGAGATTCAGCCAGAAATTCTAGGTTCTTGGCGCGTTCCCCTGCCAAAAACTCCATGTTCTTGGTATGCTCGTAGATTAGCTCATCTTCAATTTTTTTGAGATGATTTAATTCTTGCTGAGTTACGTTCTCATAGTATTCTTTTGTTTTCTGCTTATGGTTATCTAAAATCTTGAAAAATTCATAAATCATTCCAGCACCACCAGCTATTAATAATGCTGGATTAATTGCTGTTAATGCTATCTTCACAGGAAGACAGGCTGTCGCAACTGTTGTTACTGTTAATGCTGTTACTCCACCTACACCACCACCGATAGCAGTTTCTTTAAGGGTTTGTTCAACTGCTTCTTGGGCTGATATCTCTCCTCGCACAACTCGCAGCGCATTTCGGAGCATCGAAAAAGGAGCCGTCGTAACCGCCCCGATTGCAGCCCCTTTCGGTGCAGCTTCTAAACCAGCCTTTAATGCACCCGCAAAATTATCAACCTGTGCTTTCACATCAAGTTTAATTTGCTCTTGTGGAGTCATCTCTCGATCGCCACGAGCGCGATTAGCCGATCGATCTTCCCATTTGATATTATCAGGATGACCCGATCCGCCTTTGCTATGGGGTTCTATATGGCTGGCATCTTTTTCAGCAAGATATTCCCTAACTTTTTCGGTAGCAGATTGAGCATCTACACCCGATCGATCTGATGGCGGGATTTTGTCTAGCATCTGCTGGGTTTGAGCCTCGTTTCTGCCCACACCGTTGCGGATTCCGCCTCTCTGTAAATGTGACAGCTTATCTGGGGCGTACAGATTGAGATCGTCTAATTGAGCATGATAAACGTTGCTATCGGTAACAACGTTAAAAATAGAGTTACGTTGAGACTCATCAGACATAGCTTTAAGATTTAATGTATAAAAAGTTACTAAGTAAATACTCTACTTTATCTTGCAGTACATTGATATAAAAACACATCCGTAAGATTGCTGAATGTAGGTTACGGATTCCAGCCAAGTAAAGAACCCCAACTTTTTAAAAAGTCGGGGTTCTAGTCTATATAAACATCTAAACTACGCTCGATCGATGTATATTAATCAAGGCTGAATTAAATTAGCGATAATTTCTGCAATTTTATGTTGGGTAGCTAAATTCAACGATCCAAGTTCGTGACGAATCATTGATTGACTGAACCAGTACTATTTTACCCTTTATAACTCACGGCTATGCCATCTTCAAGAGTATAAATATCTTCTTCTGGATCGTTGAGAAATGCAAAGCTCGGATTATTGGCTACTGTTTTGTTCCATTGCGTTGGCGTGAGATCGTCTGAGTCTGTTGATTCTGGAAATAGAATAAGGATCTGCACTCGAATAGGTTGATTTTGAGGCAATGGCTCATCGAGTAATAATTCTCCCTTCGCACTGATAGTGCCAGCACAGGCGATCGATTTCATAGTATAAATCTGAGTAAACTCTAGTATCTATTTTAGTCTAAAATTTCGATCGAGTGCTGTTACCGAACATGCCCGACTTATGAAGAAGTCGGGCATACAGTTCAACTAAACGTCTAAACGACGCTCGATCGCGTTTGCCCAACTATCGGTAATTACGGCGATATCCAGGTCGATTAATTCGGTATCAGCAGTTACTTGAAAATGTTCGTCAGCAGTACCAACAGCACCTAGATATTGCCAAGTATCAGTGACTTGTTGCTCTAAATAAGCCTCGAATTCAGCTTGATGAGTAGGCTCGATCGAGACAATAATTCTCGCGCCACCTTCGCCAAATAATACTTCATCTAAACGATTTAGACTCGCTCCAATATCGATCGCTGCGCCCTTATTTCCAGAGATACAACATTCAGCTAGAGCGATGGCTAAACCACCTTCGGCGGAGTCGTGGGCGGATTTAATCCAGCCGTGGCGGATGCCGTGGCGACAGGCGGCTTGAACTTGAAGTTCGAGATCGAAATTCACTGTTGGGGGCTGTCCGGCGACGGTTTGGTGGAGAACTGCGAGATATTCTGATGCGCCTAAAGTCAGCTCTGGTGATGTTTTGGCGGTGGTAGGGATGCCCAGGAGGTAGATTCGATCGCCTGTACTCTGCCAACCTTGACCGCAGATTTTGGTAATATCATCAACAATGCCCACCATACCCACAACTGGAGTCGGGTAAATTGGGACGGGATTGCCTTCAGGATCGAAGGTTTCGTTATAGAGGGAGACATTTCCACCTGTGACGGGGGTATTGAATGCGCTGCAAGCTTCGGCTAAACCTTTGCAAGCATTAGCTAGGTGCCAATAACCGATCGGTTTTTCGGGACTACCGAAGTTGAGATTGTCTGTCACTGCAACGGGTTCGGCACCGACACAACTGAGGTTGCGGGCGGCTTCGGCGACGACCATTTTCGCGCCTTCGTAGGGATTGAGATAGACGTAGCGGGGGTTGCAGTCTACAGTTGCGGCTACGCCTAATTTGGGATTAGCGATCGCAGATTGGCGACCTTGGATGGGTTCGAGGGGACGAATACGGATGACTGCGGCATCTGCGCCACCTGGGAGGAGGACGGTATTATTTTGGACTTGGTGGTCGTATTGACGGTACACCCAGCGTTTGGAAGCGATCGAGGGTGTGTCTAGTAAGGTCAATAGGACATCATTCCAACTGTGGGATTTGCCCTGAATTTCGATGCCTTGGGGGGTGGCTGGGGGTAATTGGTCTGGTGTCCATGCCCAGGCTGTTTGGGCATACTCAGGCGGCTCCTGCATCACTTCCCGCTCGTAAATGGGGGTGTTATCTGCTAGAGCGGTGGCTGGGACTTCAGCGGCGATCGATCCCTGCCAGAGAATTCTGACAATTGGTTCTTCGATGACGGTACCAGCGACGACGGCGTGCAGGCCCCAGCGATCGAAGATATCGATTAGTTCCTGTTCGCGTCCTTTGTGGGCGACAAATAGCATCCGCTCTTGAGACTCAGATAATAGGTACTCGTAAGGCACCATCCCTGGTTCGCGGGCGGGTACGAGGTCGAGGTCAAATTCAATCCCCACGCCACCTTTAGCCGCCATTTCCGCGCAGGAACAGGTAATCCCTGCGGCTCCCATATCTTGAGCGGCGACGACTGCGCCAGTTTTGAAGGCTTCGAGACAGGCTTCGATCAGGGATTTTTCGAGGAAGGGGTCGCCGACTTGGACTGCGGGGCGATTATCGATCGATTCGGCGGTCAATTCGGCACTGGCAAAACTCGCACCACCCATCCCATCGCGTCCGGTGGTGGAACCGACATATAAGACGGGATTCCCGATTCCGGCTGCACCTGATTTGACGATCGTATCTGTCTCCATCAGTCCCATTGCCATCGCATTTACCAAGGGATTGCCAGAGTAAGCGGGGTCAAAATAAACTTCACCGCCGATAGTCGGGACACCAACGCAGTTGTGAGTAATTATGCCCGAACTAGTGACAAATATGTGAGTTCCATCGACTTCAACATCATAGACATCGCAATCGACATTGTGAGCGGCGATACTCTGAATTTTTACAGTTCCAGTCGTCGCGGTGGATGTGCAGCGAGTAGCTACAGCCCCAACTTCGCGGAGATTTTCGCAAACTTTTGGGGATATTTTGAGCCAATCGCGATGTACCTCAATTTGCCACAGTGGAGCGTATTGAAATTCTCGCCCTTTAATTTTGCCGAGTGAACCAGGACAGTGGTGAATTTGAGGGATAATCCCCTGATTTTGCACCATTAGCAGCACTTGGTCGAATAGTTGACGGCTGGAAGTGGAGAAGAAAATTTTCTCCTGAATCGCATTACCAGGATTGGGGATGGTGGGATTGTTGCGAACGAGACTTTTGAGTAATTCCTGCTGAAGTTCGGAGTTCCATTCCCAGACAAAATCAGGAATCCGTTTGTGAGTCGCCTCATTCCCGCAGCCCCAGGCTTGAGTAAACAAATAGCCCAATAGCCAGGATGAGGCACAAACTGCCATGCCAGAGGTGAGTTGCTTGGGGCTGGCATCGATGCCGAGATCGCGGAGAATCTCGATCGCATCTTTAGCCGCTGCTGCTTCTTGATGGCTGAAGTTGAAGAAAACTCGATAGATATTGCCAGCAGGGGAGACATTACCAGTGGCGATATAATAGCCCAGTAGACGTGCAAAAGCAGCATTAGGTTGGATGACTGCGGGTATCCAGTTATCTCTGCCGTGTTGACCGATCTTGAGGTCTTCACGGCAGAAGTTGAGGACTTGTTCTAGCCCTAGTAGCTGTTCGAGACTGAGGAATCGATCGAGTGGAAATGTTTTGGTGTTGAGGTAGTGGTTGCGTTTCTGGATTGAGGGTTCAAATAGTTCGAGAGTGGTACGGATCAGATCTGTGGGTTGCCAAGCGGAAGGGAGTTTGACGCAGAGTTCTTGTTCTGAATAGAGCTGAGGTCTGATGGTGGCAATTAGATCGAGCGGCTGGGGCGATGATGTTTCGGGGAGCTGCTGGAGAATGGGGAGATCGTCACCGACGCGCAGGGTTTGGGCGTAGCGGATGCGAACTTTATGTTCGGCTTCTAGCCGTAACATCGGGTGATCGGGAGTGACTGAAAGGGTGCGTCCGAGGGAGGTACGGATATTAATCAGCGTATTAGTTTGACGTTTGAAAATGCGGGTGACTGCTTGCCAAGTGCTCTTATCGGTTTTGGGATCGAGTGAGAGAGTTTCAATCCCAGGGGCGAGTTCGGCGGTATCGGTATTGGGCGGGAGATGGGTAGTGACAAAATTGCCGATCGTGTCGAAGTGAATACCGTGGGAGTCTCGCCAGACAAAGGTTTCGGAGCCGACTAGACAGTTGCCGTAGTGGGAGATTCCGGCGACGACTCCAGTAAAGAGGAGACGGGTTTTGGCATCTTTGAGATCGCCAAATCTAAGCGAGTTGAGAATCGCGATCGGTCGCGCACCCATCGTGAAGATATCGCGGAGGATGCCGCCTACGCCTGTGGCTGCGCCTTGGAAGGGTTCGACGGCGGAGGGGTGGTTGTGGGATTCGATTTTGAAGGCGAGTTGGAGTCCGTCGCCCAGATCGATGACTCCAGCGTTTTCACCTGGCCCGACGAGGACGCGATCGCCTGTGGTGGGAAATTGTTTGAGCAGGGGGCGGGAGTTTTTGTAGCAGCAGTGTTCCGACCACATCACCCCAAACATGCCTAGCTCGGCTTTGTTGGGGTGTCGATCGAGCCGTTTGACGATTTCGAGGTATTCGTTGGGTTTGATGCCTTGGGCGGCGATTTCGGCTGGGGTGAAGGGGGAGGGAGTCATAGGAGGATTTGTGCTTGGTTGGAGTGTTTATGTAAACACGGAGGTACACGGAGGTTTCACGGAGGTTCGCAGAGGGGATTATCGATGGTTGACGAGGGTTATTTGTTCATCTGGATTGAGGTTGATGATTTTGTCGCCGATGCCTTCTTTGCCGTGGGTTTGGATGCGATCGATCGCCACGATTTGATGGCGGTTGGTGGTGGTGACTAGCTCTAGGCTTTCAGGTGGGAGGGTGATGTGGAGCAGGTTGTCGGTTTTGATGGCGAACTGCATGGCGTGGGTGCCCATGTTTCCGGTTTGGACGATACGGATGGTGGAGATGGGAATCCGTTTGGCGTAGCCGTGACGGGTGATGAGGATTAGCTCGTTATCGCCGTTGGCGGGGATGCAGCCGACGATCTGCTCTCTGGTGCCGACTTTGAGGGCTTGGATCCCTTGGGAGACTCGTCCCATCAGGGGGATTTGTTCGGAGGCTAGGGCGAGGCGGAGAATTCGTGCGCCGGAGGTTGCGATGATGATTTCTTTGTGGTTATTTAGGGGGGTGATGGTGTGGAGTTTGTCGTCTTCGCGCAGTTTAATCAGGGTGGTACCCCGATTGGTAAGTCCGCTGAGTTCCTGGCTGAGGATGCGTTTGATTTTACCTTGATTGGTGAGGAGCAGGAGTTGTTGAAGATCGTCTGGGTTTTCGCTGGGTGTGGGGAGAGTATAAATTATCTGTTCGTCGGGACTATCTTGAAGTGCGGGAATTAGGCTGGTGAGGATCGTTCCGGCGGTATTTCCTAGAGTGGGCGGGATGTCCCGAATTTTTAAGGGGTAGGCTTTGCCGTCTGTGGTGACGATGGTTATTTCTGCTTCTGTGTTAGTTAGATAGGTTTTGGTGATGAAATCTTGACTATTGGGATTGAGTTTGGTTCCTGTTTTACTCAGTCTTCTAATATAGCCTTGGTGGGTGATTTCTACTGTGGTGGGTTGAGTAGGTTCGGCTTCGACAATTTGGAGTTGAGTGGGGGGAAGTGGGCGGGTGCGACTCTCTTTAACTGAGGATGTGGTGGTGATTTTAGTTTTATCTTTGGCTGCTCGATCGAGCTTTGAATCTAGTTTTGGCGGTTCTAGCTTAGTGATTTTGGTACGGCGATCGTCTGTGAATTTCCGTTTGAGCGATCTCAAGTCTTTTTTGAGCGATTTTAATAGTTCGCCCCGATCCTCCAACAGGTTGTTTAGTCTAGTAATTTTGACAGTTAGTTCTTGAAATTCAGTCTGCAAGTTCTTCTTTTCTAATCCAGTTAAGCGGCGTAATGGCATCGCTAAAATTGCGTCAGCCTGGGTATCGCTCAATCCTAATTCTGTCTGGAAGATGGCTTTGGCGGTAGTTCCATCTGGTGCATTGCGAAGGATCGTAATCACCGCATCGAGATTATTTAGTGCTGTCAGTAATCCTGAGAGCGTGTGTACCCGCTTTTGGGCTTGCTCTAATTCGTTCCCATACTGACGAGTGAGAGTGACTTCACGAAATTTGAGGAATTCTTCAAGCAGTTGTCTGAGACTCAGTTGTCTGGGTTGTCCCTCGACAATTGCCAGCATAATAGCACCAAAATTTGTCTGGAGTGCAGTTTGACGATAAAGCTGTTCGAGGACATCGGTGGCTTCGCTATCGCGCTTGATCTCAATTACGACGCGCATTCCTTCTCGATCGCTTTCATCGCGGAGATCGGCAATACCTTCAATCTTACCAGCATTGACGAGTTCGGCGATTTTCTCGATCCAGGCGGCTTTATTTACCTGAAAAGGTAATTCTGTGACGATGAGTGAATCGCGGCGTTTTTTCGATTTGGTAGCTTTGGCTTGAATACTAGCAACTTCGACGTGGGAAATCCCCCGCACGGTAATAATCCCTTTCCCAGTGCGATAAGCATCATGGATGCCTTCGATCCCCATAATCTCCCCACCTGTGGGAAAATCAGGGCCAGGAATCAATTCCCATAATTTGGCATCGGGGAGATCTGGTTTATCAATTAGGGCAATTACCCCATCGAGGACTTCGCCCAGATGATGTGGGGGGATATTTGTCGCCATCCCTACCGCAATCCCGCCACAGCCATTGATCAGCAGGATTGGTAATTGAGCGGGTAAAACTGTCGGCTCTTGTTGAGAATTATCAAAGTTACCGATAAAGTCTACCGTTGCGGTACTGATTTCGCCCAGCAATGCCTCATGACTAATCGGTGCTAGCCGTGTCTCTGTATACCGCATCGCCGCCGGAGGATCGTTGTCTACCGAGCCAAAATTGCCGTGTCCAGATAGTAGTGGATAACGAGTTGAAAAGTCCTGAGCGAGTCTAACTAGGGCATCATAGACGGATTGGTCGCCGTGGGGATGATATTTACCCAAGACATCCCCGACGACACGAGCGCATTTCCGAAACGGGCGATCTGGTGTCAATCCCAATTCGTGCATGGCGTAGATAATCCGCCGATGCACGGGTTTTAGTCCATCGCGGACATCCGGCAACGCCCGCCCCACGATCACACTCATGGCGTATTCTAGGTACGATCGCTGCATCTCTGAGTGCAGGGCAATGGGAATAATTTTGTCTGTACCCAGCAGATCTAGCTGTTTTACCATGAGTTCAATTGTCTATCTCGATCGCTTTAGTTAATCCTCAGTCTGCCATAAACTGTTCGCGATCGGGCTAGACTACGAAATAATAATACATGATTACTAAGGAAATGGTGGATGGTGGATGGTGGATGGTGGATGGTGGGTAGAACGCAAGCGTTCTGTTGTTTTTAGTTATCGGTTCACTATTGGCTGGTGTTTGATTACCTATTTACCATCCACCATCCACCCTCTACCCTCTACTAGGAGCTTTAGTAATAAAATCTTTCACCCGTGGAGTCTGAATCAACTTGCGAGTGTCGTTGAGGAGTTTATCGCCCCACAAATTATCTTTGAGGTATTGAATATTTGCATAACGACTATCGAGGACAATTGCTTTTTCGGCGGTGGTATATGCCTCGGCTTGCTTACCTTGAGTAAATAGGGCGACTGCTACGGCTAACAGCGGTTCTGCTGCTTTAGGATCGATCGCGATTGCCCGTTGCCAGTTTTGAATTGCGCCATTCACATCGCCTTTTTCATAATTAACTAATCCAATATTATTGATTGCTGGCCAGAATTTTGGATCTTTATTGACAGCCTTTTGATACTGAGCGATCGCGTCTGGATACTTATTTAATTTATAATAGGCGTTACCCAAGTCAAAGAGTGCGCTATTGTTGTCTGGCTTGATTTTTAGTCCCGATTGGATCGTGTCAATCGCCTTTTGATGTTCGCCTTTTTGGAAATATGCCGAACCCAACATAAATAATATATCTGGATCTTGTGGCTTAATTAATTTAGCCTGTTGCAGCGCGTCAATTCCTTTCTGGTATTTTTGAGTTTGGACGTATAAAGTCCCCAAAAAGAACCAAGCATCATTACTGTTTGGTGATAGTTGAGTTGCCAATGCAACGCGGGGAATCGCCTGTTCGTACTGTTGAAATTGAACTAGCCCTGCTGCTTGTCTGAGCAAGCTTTTGCTCGTATCTTCTAAAGATTGAGGATCTTGCTTTGGGGTGTAAGGAAGTAGAGCTTGGCTATAGGTGGGCGTTGGTACGCTGACAATCCCCAAGCAAGCAGTAAGGAGTAGTAGATAGATCCGTTTATGCACGATAAATTAGGTCTAGTTAGGTAGTCGGAAAGTAGATGGAATAGGATCGAGCGATCGCAGCTTGGCTTGAACATCAGTTTGCGTTCAAATCCCATCATAAGACAGATTCTACAGCGAGTAGGGTAATTCTGGAGTGAGTCCACAGGTTCCCGTTCCCACCAGCGACTGGCAGCAAGAATAGACCTCCTGCAAAAGTAATTAGAGATTGGCTTGTGCTAACAACTCGATCTAATTTATCAAATTAAGTTGTTTTGAGCTATTCAAACTGTAGAACTACCCTGTACCCTCTACCCTCTTATCACAGTTAACCTCGGACTTTCGCAGGAGATCTAATATTGCTATTGAGAGCCAGTCGCACTACAAATTGGTGCGGTTTTCACTACTAATACTCAAATCGGGAGGCTAAAGGGGAATGATGTGACCTTTAGCACTAGCGATCCCCACCCACAAAGAGTTAAAATTATTGTAAATAAACGTAACAGATGCTAGTCGTGCGATTCGTTGATTAGTGAATCGCGGTAAACAGTCCGTACATAACTAATCCAAGCTGGCTACTATACATGTAGCAACGTACAGGCTTGAACTGTCCGAGGAATGAAGGTGAAAGTCCTTCTTCTCAAACTCAGAGATAACTCCTTATCTGCCCACGCCGAATAGACTCGGAAATCTATAGAGCGAA
>NZ_JBGSQZ010000092.1:0-5639 GCF_041737865.1 Chamaesiphon sp. | reverse complement strand
AAGGCTAACAGAAGATCGTTTACCGAACTTGCTAATTGACATTAAAAATATAGTGGATGGTCAAAGCCAAACAGATCCAAAGTTTAAGACAAATCGTTTATACACTCGAATTAGTACGGCGGAAGTTCGCCGTCAATTGATCGCTCAAAAAGGATACAACACAGAAGAATTACCCAGCGAAGAAACAATTCGGACTCGAATGAATCAGTTGGGATACTATCCAAGTAAAGTGGGGAAAACGAAACCGTCTTTAGACTTATAGTTAGCATTGAGCGCGATACTGTCAGTAATATTATAATCACTACCCACTTCAAAATAGACTCCAGAGTCAGTTGCCGAATAAGTAACACCTTGGAAACTAGCAGAACCAGTAACTCCTAAATAACCGATGCCTGTATCAACTGTCAACTATTACCCCTCCAAACCGACGAAATCCCGAATTACTTTACTGATTCCATCAGTCACCCTAGACAGCTTCTCAAAGTCAATTTTGTCTACCGTGTCATCTGCTGTATGGTAGTAGGGATTGCGAAAAGGTGCAGTATCGGCGATCGTCACTGCTTGATAACCCTGTTGCCAAAACGACCCACGATCCGACCCTCCGACACCCTGGATAAAATCGGGCAGAGCTACGCCTTCAGAGGGAAATTTAGCTTGAGCGCGAAAGGATCGAATCGTATTGCGGAGCAACTCCCGCGAATCGATATCACCGATAAACCCTAGAAAGTTGCCCTGACTGGGATACAAGGAGCTTAGTAGTAGAGGATATTTCTGGGTGTTAACTTTATCTGAGTAGTAACCCAATGTCTCTAAACAAAACATCCCGACGATTTTCTCGCCCCGTTCTTTGGCGCGTTGGGCATATCTAAAACTGCCCATGTTCTTCGTCCCAGACAAGGGCGGCTCCCCATTGGTAAATTCGACAAATCGCAAGGTACGCATGGGTTTGGTACCGACGAATTCCCGAGCTAAGGCGAGTACTGCTGCTGCACCTGTCCGATCGTTTGCGCCTGGACTAGTGACACCAGTATCGTAGTGCCCACCAATGACGAGAATTTCGTCAGCCCGACTACTACCAGGGATTTCGACTTCGAGGTTACTAAAAGTTTTGCCTTCAACGGTGTAGTTCTGCTTTCGGACTGTATATCCTACTTGTGTTAATTCGCGATCGAGATAGTCTTTTGCGGCGACGAGATTTCGATCGTTGTCAACATTCTCTCGTCCGATCTTAACTGCGAGGGTTTCGATATCCTGCTGGAGCATGTCTTGCAGTCTAGTTTCCGATCCGCTCAATAGCTGTAAAGCTTGACGGTAACTCTCTCCTGGCATCCAGATCGTTAATGACCACCCAAAGATCGAGATAGAGGCGATCGCGATCGTGAGGATGGCTAATCTGATAAGGGACGCACGATCGATTAGTTTGAGTTTTGAGTCCATCGCATACAGAGTAGCACATACCTATCCAGAGATAATGATATCACCGATCGCATTTTTTTGGGAAATACCCCCAAGTTTTAAAAAAAGTTCTAGAGATATCACTATTCTATATTTGTTTCATGATAAACGCTCATGCCAATTTCCCATGCTTGGGTGAGGAGCATTCCATATTCAACTAATTGGGGGTGTTGAGCTAGGTTTTGGAGATCGATGAGATTGTGTGCAATCGAAGCGATTAATTCATCTGCATGAAGATGTTGGCGTAAATATAGATCGATCTTTAATGCTATGAGTAAATTTTGTCGAGTCCGATCGAGGATTTCCATCATGCTGTCAGCTTGGGATGGTTCGCATCGATAGTTAGTGAGATTGGTTAATTTTTCTAGAGTAGCGATCGAATTGACGATTCGATTATACTGTTCGATTTGTTCGACTAATTTTAGCAGTTTTTTTAATCGCTTTCCTCTGTAAAAGATCCAGCTATTAACTCCACCTAATGTCCCGATGGTAATTGTGCCATCAACCCAGATTAATTTAGCTAATCGATCGTACTGAGATTGAGATGGTCGATCGGTATTCAATGCACGATCTACTGGTAGCATCATCGCTGCAAATAAGATGCCAGCACCAATAACTTGAATTGAAATTAACTGGATTAATTTGTGTGGTTTTTGCCATACATCTGCTCTCCAAGTAAATCCGACCATCAACTGTCCGATCTCTTGTTGACCGATCGATTCTACTGTCTTTCGATCGATAATTAATTCATCAAATTTATCTACCATATACACGATTGCTATTTACATATTTATCCACCCCATTATTTGGCAGTAGAGCAAAATCCTAATCAATTTTATTAACCCCATCCCTAACCGATCGATTTAAAAGCCGATGCGATGGAAAGATTCCCAAACAGCAGTAAAGAAACTACCTTCTCTCGGTCGAAATAATTCAAAACTGCTACCAGTTCCAAAAAATGGTCTGAGCGTCCACCCTAATTGAGTCCCGACAAATCCATATAAACCCAACCAGAATTTGAGAATATTTTTTCTGATCTTAACGTTCCCAGCTTGTTCTTCTACCTCCGTTGGTTTCATGGTTCGATAGAGGAAAGACACCCCCAATGTTCCCGTCAGTACAAAGATCGCGACATTCAGTAATAGAAAGAAAAATTTGTCATTAATAGTCAACAAGAAAAACAAGGAAATCGGTGCAAAGCCACACAACAAAACCGCAATTACGGTAATTGCAGATAATAGATAAGCCCAATGTTGACGAATGCTGCTGCGAGAGCCAAAGAAAGCATTAAAAATGTATAGAGTTGGGAAACAGACGATTAGCGTAATTAGATATAAAGCTGGAAGCTTGACTGCTGAAGAGAGAATTTGAATCGGCATAGTACTGTTTGTTGCGCCGATAATTGCTCCATATATCGCAAAGCAGCTAAAGCTAGTAAATAGTAGCGAGACAATTTTGCTATTGAGTTTCTCACTATTATGGATTTCATCGATGAAGCTAAATCGATCTTTGAGCAAGTAAATTAGCGTGTTTGTATTTTCCATAACCATCGGTGCTTATTGTGACTCAGTAGTTGATACAGTCTGACTGGGAACAATTCCTATGGTTTTAGTCTAAGTTACACTGGCTATGGATTTGGGCGGAAAAAATCGGCACTTAAAGTCGGGAAAAGTTGGATCTTCGCAAGTGGCTCCCACCTGGCTCTCCCCCAGCTATTACTGGTGTCGCGATCGCTTTTTACTATTCTTCTTCTACTCCAAATGCCTACTCTTCGATCGAATACATTAACAACCAAGTTCCTAATGGTTGGTTGATTAGAAGCCTGCACAACATTGCTGGCAATGGTTTAATTGCCGTCTCGCTGGTGCAAATCTTGGTGCAGCCGATGCGGCGCGAACGGAATTTTTCGCGTTTTTGGCTGCCGCTGCTTTGGAAAATCATGCTAGTATAAGATACTTACATTTGGAAAGGTGGCAGAGTGGTCGAATGCGTCCGACTTGAAATCGGATGAGGTGCAAGCTTCCGTGAGTTCGAATCTCACCCTTTCCGTTTTAATTTGGTTTTAGGCTTTAGGTGTTAGGGTTTGAAGATGTATCTATCCCTGAAACTTAAATACTTAGCGAATATGATAGTATAAAAAAGCACATCGGGTGACTACCAGTGTCGATCGACTCTACATCTAGCTATCGAGTTCAGAAATCGGCAGTAAGTCAGGTAGCCGATACTTTTGCGGGATTGACAAGCATTAATCGCTTGGTAGCCGTCGCTGAGTCTCAGGTACAGTATCGAGTCGAACCAGAACTGCCTGGATGTCCCAAGTTACCGACAGAGCTGCGACTGCGATCGTATCAACAGCAGGCGATCGACAACTGGTTCAAAAATCAAGGTCGCGGCACGCTAAAAATGGCGACAGGCAGTGGTAAAACAATTACGGCACTCGCGATCGCCCATCAATTATATCAACAAATCGGACTCCAAGTCCTCATCGTCATCTGCCCATTTCGACACCTCGTCAATCAATGGGGCAGAGAGTGTGAGAAATTTAATCTTCAGCCGATTCTCGCCTGTGAAAGCATCCACAAATGGCAGAGTAAATTCTCCCATCAACTCGCCAGAATTAATACCGGACAACAAAAATTCTTGACGATCGTCACTACCAACGAAACCCTAATTACCCCAGGATTTCAATCTCAACTAAAATATCTACCCGATCGTACGCTGATTATCGGCGATGAAGTGCATAATCTCGGTGCGAAAAAGCGAGAATCTAGTCTCCCCCGCAATGTCGGCTTGAGACTCGCGCTCTCAGCCACCCCAGAACGCCACTATGACGAGATCGGCACACAGAATATCCTCGACTACTTTGGAGACATCTTACAGCCCGAATTTACCCTCAAAGACGCGATCGAACAAGGTGCCCTAGTCCACTATTTATACTATCCGATCCTGGTCGAACTGACTCAAGATGAGAGCGAACAGTACCTCAAACTCACCCGCGCCATTACCCGTAAGCTCCTCTATAAACATCAAGATCGAGCCGTCAACCACGACGAATTCGACACTCCAGATCTCACGCCATTACTCATGCAACGCTCCAGGCTCATCGGTGCCGCAGCCAATAAACTCACCGCCCTCAAAGCCTTGATGCAGGAACGCTTGAACACTAGTCATACCCTATTTTATTGTGGCGATGGTAGCAGCGACAGCACCCAACAACTTACCGCTGTCACCCACCTGCTCGGCACAGAACTCGGCTACCGCGTCAACACTTACACTGCTGCAACATCACTTCCAGATCGAGAACAACTCCGCCAGCAATTTGAATCTGGCGCACTTCAAGGGCTGGTAGCCATCCGCTGCTTGGATGAAGGGATCGATATCCCTGCCATCAAACACGCAGTGATCCTCGCCAGCAGTACCAATCCACGTCAATTCATCCAACGCCGAGGGCGAATTCTCAGACCAGATCCAGGCAAAGATCGCGCTACGCTCTATGATATGGTCGTATTGCCACCAGAATTAGACCGAGATACGCTGGCGATCGAACGTAATCTACTCAAAAAAGAACTCCTGCGACTAATCGAATTTGCCGATCTCGCCGACAACGCCGCCGCCGCCAGATCCCAACTCCTCTCGCTCCAGAAACGCTACGGATTGCTGGACATTTAAATAGTTGATAGTTGATATATCTACGATGGGAATCGATCGAGCTAGCCTAAAGATTGAACTGCGAAAGAATTGAGGGAATTTCACTCAATTCATCAATAACTACATCAGCCTCCTTTGGTTCCAGCCAATGGGAATTGCGCTTCCACATCGTCCACATCTCGATGCTGTTTGCACCTAAAATGTCCGCTGTGGGATTATCGCCAACGAAAACGCTATCAGTCGCCGCTACTCCCAATCGGTCGAGTGCCCGCTGAAAGATTTCTGGTTGTGGTTTTCTGACTTGCTCTACTTCAGAAATCAGCATAATATCGAAGTAGTCATGAATACCTAATCCGTCGATCTCTAGAGCCTGGAACTGGGAGCATAACACTTTTGCGATGAGTATTTATACTAATGTGGACTCATTCTTGTGCTTGGCTTTACTTTCAATATTTTTGCTTGTTTGCCACTGATTTCTAAGATCCCTAATGTACTGGTGAGTTTTCTGGTTTTGCCTGCTGTTGTTCCTGTCGATT
>NZ_JBGSQZ010000028.1:0-13951 GCF_041737865.1 Chamaesiphon sp. | reverse complement strand
TGAGTTTGACATCTTTTCTTTCCCCTCTTGACAAACCTCGACTTTTCTTAACTTGTCACGAATCGGGGCACCCGCCCAGTGTTCTTGGGGTTTCCCTTGTCAACTGTTTAATGGGTACAGAGGTAATCAATGTCAACCTTGACTAAATTTGGCTAAAATTTTATTAGGGTGTTAATTAAATCGTCCATAGCATCTCAAGTTTGGATCGCTCCACAAATGTTAGCAGGTGGATATATTGGAACAGCGGATAATGAATGCCAATCCTCAACTCATGACAGCGGTGGAACAACTCGGTTATCGAGTGACTTGTGGGGATGTTGTCACCCATACTGGTATCCATTTAGAAGCGGCGCGTTCGGGATTACTAGCTTTAGCAAATCAAACTGGGGGACATCTTCAAGTTACCGACACAGGCGAAGTGGTTTATGTCTTATCGCCAGACTTTCGGCAAATTTTGCTCCGCAAGAATGTCAGACTAAGATTTAAGGCTTGGATCGATCGAGTCTCGTCCGTTGGATTCTATCTGGTGAAGATCTCATTTGGGATTTTGTTGATTACTTCCATCAGTGTTGTCTATTTGACAATTTTGGCGATTACACTAGCCGCGATTTTTAGTAACGATGGTGGCGGTGATTGCGGTGATGGCGGAGGGAGTTGTGTTTTAGGTATTTTTGATTGGGGTGGCAGTAGCTCCTCTAGTCATTCAACCATGCCTACTACCTATTCAATTGCACCGCTACGCGCAAAAACGCAGCGCAAACCACTTAACTTTCTGGAAGCAGTGTTTTCAGTACTATTTGGTGATGGCAATCCTAATGCCGATCTCGAACAGCGACGCTGGAGTTATATCGCTAATCTGATCCATCGTCAGCAAGGCGTGGCAATTGGAGAACAAATCGCGCCGTATTTAGATAATTTAGGGGAGGGAACAGATCGGGAATATGAAAACTATATGTTACCAGTCTTAACCAAGTTTAATGGTATTCCCCAAGTGAGTCCTACCGGACAGCTAGTCTATCATTTTCCCGATCTCCAAACCACCATCAGAGATGACTCAGACAAATCTGCCAGAGTTCCGCAATCTTTGCGAGAACGTAAGTGGAAGTTTAGTAAAGCCACATCAACTCAAACTAATTGGTCGATCGCTTTATTTGCTGGAAATCTAGTTGGCATTATCATCTTAGCGATTCTACTAAGTGGAATAAATAGTGGTTTAATTAGTGCAGCTCTGACGGTATTAGCTCTCTATGGCAGCGGGCTAGTGGTCATTCCTATCTGCCGCTACTTTTGGGTAAAGCAACAGGATCGGCAAGTCCGCAAGCGTAACTATTTACGTCATGAGCAAGTAAATTTATTGCAACAAGGAGCGGAAGTTCCAGCAAAGTTGGACTACGCTCGGCAGTTTGCCAAACAGCATAAAATTACCGATCGAGATATCATCTATACCACCGAAGAAGATCTGTTACCACAAGAGTTTAAACGCTTAGAATAAACATTTTACTTTAATTTTCGCCCGAAGTTGTAATTTCATCCCATGCGATCGATAGTTCTAAATTGGGAAATGTTGGCGACTCAATCATCTCGCCGCTTCTAAATTGATGTAGATCGTATTCACCATCAACTAAATAATAAACCGAAATAATCGGCTGCTTGGGATAACCAATAAAATTTCGTCCGCCCAATCCTAAATAATCGACGATCCAGTATTCTTGAATTCCTAATGCTTGATACGCAATCTGTTTGATTGCATAATCATCTTGCCAATTAGTTGAAACTACTTCAATTGCTAGTTTGACCGAACTACCTTGGGTGATAATTGATTCAGTCTCCCACCGTGGTTCTTGAGCTAGCAGTTCTCGATCCGAAACGATGACATCAGGCTCATAGCCAGATTTACCATCGATCGATTTGACGATCGATTCTCGCGGAATTAAGTATGGTAAACCCAATCGGTTAATTTCTAAATATAGTTTACCAGAGATCTCACCAGCTATTTCCGAATGTTTGCCTCGCGGTTTGGGCATTTCTAGAATTTCTCCATCTCTGAGTTCGTAGCGAAATGCAGATCGTTCTGGCAACCAAGTAATAAAATCATTAAAGCTAATTGTTTTAGATTCTGCTAGTACCATGTTTGTTTTGCTTGACTCAGCACAGAAATAACTTGATTTAATTAAGAGAATTTTAGCTCGTCTCGTTGTTGAGAACCAGATTGTCGATCGATTCAAGCCAGTTTACTAATCCAATTACTCAGAACAGGATTGACTAATTCTGGTGCTTCATCTTGAGGACAGTGCCCGACATCGGGGATTTCGACAAATTCATCAACAGTAGACACATTCATCAATTCGCGCCCTAATGCGATCGGTTCCCACGGATCGGCAGCCCCCCAAATCGCGATCGCCGGACAATTCAATTGGGGTAAGAGATCTTCAGGTAATGGCCCCCAAGAATAAGCGGTAAATTTCAAAAAGACATCCGCCGCACCAGGATCGGCGGCTGGAGCCATCAATATATCGATCAGTTCTTCGCTGACAGCTTCTGGGTGGTGGTAGGCTTGCCGCAATATATTGCCAACTACTCTGCGTTGGGCGAGTTGCTTGAAAAAGAATTTACCGATCGCTGGTACAGTAAGAATAGACTGGAGGACTGGTGTACCCCAGCGACGATAAAAGGGCATTTTGGCACGTTTGCGATCGTGCAATAGTCGCAATGAACAATTGAGTAGTGCTACACCTTTAACGAGTTCTGGATTAGTTATCGCAGCTTGCAGAGCGACAATACAACCGATCGAATTACCGACTAATATTGTCGGACTCCCAATTATTTCCCGACAAAAATCGACGACTAATTCGCCCCAAGTTTCAAAGGTATATTCAATATCCGATCCTGGTTGGGGTTTGGCTGAAGCTCCAAAGCCGATCAGATCGATCGCATAGCACCGACAACTTTCAGCCAGTACGGGAATATTTTTGCGCCAATGTCCGACGGAAGCCCCGAATCCATGAATGAGTAATACGGCTGCGCCCGTCTCGCCAGCAGTCTGATAATTAATCTGATGTCCGCGCCACATCCAGGTAATATTTGCAGTGGTCGTAGCGATCGAAGTCATATACAGTAATGATTACAACAATCGTATTGTAACGCGAATTATTGATGCGTTATGGCTGTCGGCTAGCACATCCGCCGAAAGTGCAGATGATTTAATTCTCATCCCTAAAAATGAAATTACCCCATCTTCATATTGAAGATAGGGTAATTAGCTAGCCTCGATCTCGCTCAGATGCGATTACCTCCGGTAGGCTTCGCCAACGAGAATGAATTAGTAATGTGAGTGAATCTAGCTATTTAGCAAGGATAGAGAAACTACTTAAAGTTGGAATATTGGCTACCAACAAGTAAGCAAATGCTGCACCACCAAGTCCGCCGATTAAGAAACCAGAAGTAAATTCACTCCAGCCTTTACCATCCTTGATATTTATCGGTGGATTTGATGCGGCTACGCTAGGTAGTGGCGGTGCTGGGTTGACACTAGCATAAATAGCTAGGCAAGCAGTTAAAATCACCACCAATCCGGCTGTTGAGAGCAATCCGGCTAAGTAGGCTTGCTCGGTATGACGGAGGGGACCCAACAGGGTAAAAGGGCCGAGTAGGAAATAGCCATGAGCCATGCCGACTTCTAAACCACGCCGCTGTGGGGACAACCCATTGCGGTAAATAGGTAAGTTACTGATGAAAGCTTTGACAATACCCAAAGAGTTGACAGGAGTAGCTAGATTGCTAATTTCTGACTTGGGGGTACTGACGACAGATCGATCGCGACTAAGAACCATTGAAGACCTCTCAAAGTAATTAAGGAAATAGGGTATAAGGAATAGGCAAATAATTAGACCTATTCCCTAACATCAAACATTACAAGGGGTGAAATAATAGGTCGGGGAAAAAGAGATTGATCTCAATTAGCAAAAATGCCGTAAATGACATCCAAACTGCTGCTAGAACTGGGGCACTAGATAGAAATCTCAAGAAATTTGGCACGGGATATCTCCAGAATTTAAAGTCAATACGATCGAGTAATAATCACCGTAAGGTAAGGTAAGCTAATCGGTAATTATTGGTATTCAATTGGTAAATCATTCGGGGATCGACTACATCAATGTAGCCTGTCAACTCGAACTTGTACCGTGAACATAGATTCTCAGCATGAGAATCTACTCATTAAATTTACCGAGGAGAAACAGTAATCTCATTATCTTTAGCGACTAATTTACCAGAGGTAAATTCACCGATGGCACTAGCTGGCCAAGCGAATCCGCCCAACATACAAGTAATTGCTAAAGGTACATCGATAATAATTTCTTTGTCTTCAGTATTAGGGTCTTTTTTGATGGCAATCAGGTAGGCACGACCAACCCAACCAATCCAACCAGCAATGTAGAGAAACAGGATGCCAGGAATCAAGAAGTCACCTGCTCGATCGAGTCGTCCATCGACGATCAAGTGTGGAAGTCCTTCAGGGCCGCATAGAGCTTGAGCGTAACGTTCAAAGCGTTTCTTGCCAGATTGGGGATCGCCAGTGGTATTGCGCGCCTCTTTGGCACGTTGCTGAAAGGCTGGAGAGTCGCCACAACGGACGAGTCCGGCTACTTCTGAGGCAGATGCGATCGGTGCAAAATTAAACCAGAGACAGATGGCAAAGACAAAAGCCAGCAGTTTTTTCATAGTGATTGTTTATTTTTATAACAAAACAAAAAGTTTTATTTACAAACAGCGCGATCGGGTTGTCGATCTGCTTTGGTAAAAAAACTATAATAGTCTTTCGGGAGTATCCAGTAATATTTGGCGATCGATCGCGAAACATCACTGGTATGGTAGAGGTTGGCAAAATATCGCCAATCGAGATCGCCCGATCGGCAAGCTATTTGAGTTGGTGTAATATTCTGAATTAACAGCTACACCGCGACGATTGCCAAATTATTTATCTCTGTTTTCATCTTTTAAATTAGCAGCTAATGACAACAGTTTTATCAATTGAAACAAGTTGTGACGAAACTGCGGTGGCAATTGTAAACAACCGTAAAGTTTGCAGCAGTGTCATCGCCTCACAAATCCCCATTCATACTCAATATGGTGGTGTCGTCCCAGAGGTGGCATCACGGCAACATTTATTAACAATTACTGCTCTGATCGCCCAGGCGATCGATGAGTCGGGTTTAAGTTGGGCAGAAATTGAAGGGATTGCAGCAACTGTCGCACCTGGATTGGTGGGTGCACTGATGATCGGTATGACTGCGGCGAAAACTTTAGCGATTTTGCACGACAAACCATTTTTGGGCGTTCATCATCTAGAGGGACATATCTACGCATCCTATTTGAGTGCGCCAGAATTGGAGCCACCATTTCTGTGTTTGCTAGTCTCAGGCGGACATACTAGCTTGATTCATGTCAAAGATTGCGGCGTATATACCGAACTCGGAGCCACTCGCGATGATGCGGCGGGAGAAGCCTTTGATAAAGTGGCAAGACTATTAAATCTCGGCTATCCAGGCGGCCCGAAGATCGATCGATTGGCAAGTCAGGGCAATCCCCACCTTTACCCCCTCCCAGAGGGCAATATATCGATTCCTGGCGGTGGCTTTCATCCATATGATTCGAGTTTTAGTGGTGTAAAAACTGCGGTACTGCGATTGGTGCAAAAATTGCAAGCCGAGGGGCAAGAATTACCTGTAGCTGACATTGCGGCAAGTTTTCAACATAGTGTCGCGCGATCGCTCACCAAACGCGCGATCGCTTGTGCCAGCGACTATGGTTTGAATACGATCGTCATCGGTGGTGGTGTGGCGGCGAATCGCGGCTTGAGAGCGACATTACAAGCAGCAGCAGATAAGCGGGGGATTAAGGTGTTGTTTCCGCCACTGGAGTACTGTACTGACAATGCCGCAATGATCGGGTGCGCTGCTGCGGAACATCTGCATCGGGGACATACTTCACCATTAGATCTGGGGGTGCAATCGCGATTATCAATTATGCAAGTAATGAGTTTGTACGAACAGGTGTGAATTTTGCCAGGACGGTTGTGCGGGAGATTCTCCTAAGGGAGAGGCTACTTGTGCCGAGCGAAGTCGTTGGTGTAGCCTCGCCGTTGGCGACAGTACGCCAATGAGAGAGGGTGAGGGTAAGAGCAGATTTGGATTTTATTCAATCATTATTCCCAACTAAAATCCAGAAATGGAGCGAATGCCGTTCTCCGCTTCACACAAATCGAACCTTACGTAGGAGAGTTTGAGAGGCGGCGTTCCGCCTCTCAACGGGGGGTCTGGGGGTCGGAGCGATGCGCGCTCCTCGGGTTCCCCGTTCGCGAAGCGTCTCGCAGAGAGGGTTTAGCGCATCAAGACAACCCCCAGATCCTGGTTCTGCCCCCACTATTAATAATCGCCCCCCACAGATTCTATTCGGTTGCCGATTAGCTTACTACAAGCATCCCGCCGCGATCCTCAACCTAAAAGAACATCAACTACTTCCCAATACAGAAGCGACTAAAAATCCGATCGAGAACTGACTCAGTGACCTCTTCGCCTGTAACTTCGCCTAATGCTCTAATCGCCTCACGGAGGTCGATCGTCCAGAAGTCAAATGGGAATTGACTATCGACGGTAGTTAAGACCTGTTGTAGGGCAGCCTGGGCGCGAATCAGTGCTGCTGCTTGACGTTGATTGATGGCGATATCGATATTGGCTGCGTGCAGTTTGCCGCCAGCAACGATCGCCAATATCGCCGCCTCTAAGCGATCGATTCCCAGATCGATCGCCGCAGCAGTTTCGACTACAGCACTAATTCCTGATGGTAAATTCAGGTGGGGGCTAGTTTTAACCAGATCGACTTTATTGACTACCACAATCGTCGTAATCGGGGCGATCTGGGCGTAGAGTTCTGTCTCTACATCCGTCCAACCGATCTGAGCATCGATCGTCAGTAGGACTAAATCCGCCGCTTGCGCTGCCGCCCGCGAACGCGCCACCCCAATTTGTTCGACCACATCACTAGTATCCCGAATCCCCGCTGTATCCAATACCTGCACGGGAATACCGCCGACGACTAATCTTGATTCAACTACATCCCGCGTCGTTCCAGGGAGTGGAGTCACGATCGCCCGATCGCTCCGACTCCAAGCATTGAGGAGACTAGATTTACCGACATTTGGCTGTCCGAGAATTGCCACCTTCAAACCACTCCGCAACAATTCCCCACGATCGGCTGTCGCCACAATGCGCCCAATTTCCCCCGCTAATGCCGCTAGTTTTGCTTTGACATCATTTAAATCCAATGGCGGCAAATCTTCCTCAAAATCGATTCTCGCCTCAATCTCAGCCAGTAAATCCAATCCTTGCGATCGCAATTGACCGATCGGTTGGCGCAATTTCCCTTGTAATCCAGCAATTGCTGTTTGAGCGGCGGCGGGAGATAGAGCACCCACCAGATCGCTGATACTTTCCGCCTGAGTCAGATCGATCCGTCCATTCAAAAATGCCCGTAGGGTAAACTCCCCAGCTTCGGCGACTTTTGCTCCATACTCTATACACAACTGAAGAATCTGTTGTACTAGGATAATTCCGCCGTGACTGTGGATTTCGACCACATCTTCCCGCGTATATGAGCGCGGTGCAAGCATCACTAGTAATAGTGCCTCATCGATCGTCACATCCGTCTCTGGATGCCGCACATAACCATATAAAATTCGATGGCTCTCCCACTCTTGGGTGCCTGGTGTTCTAAAAATTTGGCGGGCGATCTTGACAGCATCTACCCCTGAGAGTCGCACAATTCCGACACTACCTTGTTGGGGGACAACAGCCGTCGCGATCGCTACAATGGTTCCAGTTTGCATAGTTAAGTCAGTTGACAGCTCGCACAGAGCGTAGTCGTTCGCGGAGCGTTTCGTAGAGAAGTGTTGACAGTTGTGAAGATATTTACTTTGCTGGGCATTGATGCTGACTAATTACTAGTCACCGATCGCCATACAAACTATTCTTATAAGATACTAAAATTTAGATTTAGTGAATTTGGGGGTAACTAATGGAATATTGGGAGTTTCTAATCCAACGTCAGGGCGATCGAGGATGGCGGCCGATTAAAACAGGTAATCTCCAGTTGATGGAAGGAAAGTATCGCATCATTGCCAATAGTCACTTATTAGATACACAGATTCAGACTCGTGTTACCCATCAAACTCCAGGCTTGACGGCACCGCAACGGCGATCGCAATCGTGCAACCAAACTACTAATTCTAGGGGATTACTAGCAATTATCCCTTTTACGCACTTAGACTCAGGCATTTGGCAATTTGTCTGTAGTGGGATGAGTGGAACACAGACATGGCATCATATTCTCAAACTCCGTGTTTTATCTCGCACACCATTACATGCTCCTAATTCTAGCAATTTGCCACAGCTTGAGACATTGATTCCTCAGACGACGGCGATCGATCGCTGTGACGATCTTGCCACACCGACAGCACCAATGGTACCGATCTCGATGCTAGGCGAACAGGAAAACTGGGCGGATGGACTCGATCGATTATTGGAGCAACTAGAGCGAGATTCATTACGGGTTCAACACCAACAGCCAGTAACTCACCAGGAATTATTGGGTACGATTCGACTCGATCGAATTATCGATCCACCCTTACAACTGATTAGTTTGCACCGCGCCACCTTTTCGGGCATAGTCCCTGGCAATCGACTGATGATTAATGGTGCCTGTAACTTACGACTGCTCAATCCCAATCTCGTCCAAACTGTAAAAATTGAGAAGCTATCAATTTGTCTGCGTCATCCTCAGACTTCCGAAATCATTACCTCGATCGAACAACCTCTCCCGCCAAATCTGGATAAGTTCGCTTTTAGCGGTCAACTGAAATTACCCACAGAGCCTAAAATCAGCTTACTCCTGGGCGAAGTCAGTCTTTATGACAAGCACCATATTCAACTCGGCTCCAGTGGCTTTACAGTCACCCTCAATCTCAATCCATTACATGAGTCCGAACTTTCACTATTACGACTATTCGATCTGGAGCCAGACACTCCCGCCGCAATGGCTCAGATTACCCAAGAATTACAAATAGAACCACTGACGATCGAGCAACATCGCTCGTCACATCCTGCCCATACCAACCCACCAAAAATACCCCTGTCGTCTCAATATCCCTCTGTACCGCTTGCCTACAAACGAGAATCTGTCTTCACTCATCCAGATATCAAGCCCGTACCATCCTCGATCGATCGTCCTTCTAGCGCAGAATCTGCAAAAAAAATCGCCCAGAATCCCCCGACTGATATTACTGGCAATCTAGAAATCGATTTTGCTCTACCTGCTGTCGTTGGATTAGCGTCCCCCCGCTATCAAAATTTAGAGATCGTCATCGATGATTAGACATTAGATCTCCTGCGAAAGTGAAAGCAAAATATTTGTAACAGTTGACAGTTGACAACGACTCGCTAAAGCCTAAAGCCTAAAGCCTAAAGCCTAAAGATTAAGATTTGCGAACTTTTATCAAATATTTGTGAGCTTTATTAGCTGACTAATTCAGATAGAATCTAAACATGCAACTTATATAGATCGAGGATTTTTAATTATGGCAGCTTCTTTTCTACCTTCGATCCTCGTCCCTACTGTCGGTTTATTATTTCCAGCGATCGCGATGGCATTCTTATTTGTATATATCGAACGTGACGCGATCTAAATTCATCTTAGGTAAACTGGTTCACCTGCGGAGGTAGGCGAATCAGATGCTGCTGATGTTTCGATCGGATCGTCCAATGCCTATCCAATCAAAAAGCCGGACTAGTCCGGCTTTTTGGTTTTGGTGGTACTAAATGCTCGATTGCTTTTATCCACATCTGCACACAATCTGGGACTGAGCCAAATTGTCGTCTCGATTACATTGACGAGCCAATTCCAGCATAGGAGCCGTAAAAGAATAGGCTGACAACGCCGATTACGCCCATACCAGCAACGGTAGCAACCAGCCACAATGGAATTTTTCCTGGTTCAGACATAGTTTTTTTCTCAGTAAAGATCCCAATAGTAATACAAATAAGACTAGTTAGTTAAAGAAGTAACTAGTAAATAGAATTCCGAGCGTGAAGACCATTAACAGGCCTAAATATAGTGAAGAACGGTTGAGTTCTACTGGCTGATTATTTGGGTTTGGAGTACGTTCCATAGTTTTAATTCGATCCTATCTTTGAATAAATTGCATAGCAGCGATCGCGCCGATAAAAAATACGCTAGGTATGCCCAGAGTGTGGACTGCTACCCATCTGACAGTAAAAATGGGATATGAAATTGGTTGATTTCCGCCGCCGCTAGTCATGTGTTTGCTCCGAAAATTTAAGGTAGGTTAGTTTAAGATTTAGTTATCGATGTTTATCTGGTTACTCATTGGCTAATAAGTACCAAAAATAACTTTCGAGCCAAGCTAAGTAGGATCGGGATAACTATTTCTTTTGAACGAATTTGTCTAGCTGATTTTTGGAATCAAATCGATCGGAGACGATTGGCAACTCTTGACGAGTCTGAGTAAAGTACTCATCAGGACGAGGAGTACCAAAAGCATCGTAAGCCAAGCCAGTGCTAACAAACAACCAGCCAGCTACAAACAATGCTGGGATGGTAATGCTGTGAATAATCCAATAACGAATACTGGTAACGATGTCCGAAAACGGACGTTCTCCGGTGGTTCCGCTTGCCATCTTGTCTGTACTCCTGTGGTTAAATATCTACTCATCACAGTTTATCTCATAACCTTGAAGAAATGTGATGTGTAAATGAGAAATTAGGCTTTAGGCATCGATCCTTAATCCCTACATACTAGCAACATTGGGGGTGCCTTTGTACTCAAGGATAATCCCCCGTTGACCGATGATAAAACCACGCTCGGGACTAAAGAACAAAATCTTGTATAAATTCGATGGTACCTCTTCTACAGCCTCATCCTTGAGCCAAGTTTTACCGCTATCATTGCTGACGAGCAAATCTCCACTCCCACCAGATACCCAGACTTCTCCAGGTGTCCGATACGCCAGATCTAGCAAGCCTGTATTAGTTTTTTGTCCGGGAAATACTTCATTCTCCCAAGCGTCGGGCGTTGCGGGATTGCTAAATTGTAGTTGTCCACCCCGCGCCAGCATCCACAGCCGACCATCATTAGTAAATCCCATATTAGAAACACGGCGAGAACTGTTCCGGTTATGGGGTTCCCAATTTTCTTGACCTGGACTCCAAATCGAATAAAAGTTACCTTTGGCAGAGACAGCGATGTATTTACCTTCAGGGGAACGAGAAATCGTCCGAAATACACCCACAGCCCCACTAACTAGTGACTTCCAATTTCTACCTGCATCTTGGGTGGCATAAATCGCCCCGATATCAGTAGTCATTTCCGCCGATTTATCACCTAAAGCTTTGATGGTGGCGGGAATCCCTGGTAGTTTGGAACTGAGGGCAATTCGTTCCCAAGATTTGCCTGTATCTTTAGTGTGGAGGAGAATCGCGGGTTCGCCGACAATCCAGCCTTCATCACCAGCAAAACTAATTGAAGTGAAGCGATATTTGTCGCTATCTAGTTCTAATTTGCGATTTTCCCAAGTTTTACCACCATCGTTAGTTTCCAGGATGGCTGCGTCACTACCGACTACCCAGCCGTGTTGGGGATTGCCAGTAAATGTCAGATCCTGGATATTGGATTCGGTGGGTAGCTGGATGGATCTCCAGGGACTGGTAGCTAGTGGTTGAATGTGACTACAACTGACACACAATATCCCGATCGCCAGTAGTGTAACAGTTCGTTTGAGAATTTGTTTAAGCAGGTTCATTTGTTGGAGCGATAATTATTTTTAATTGAGTGTATATAAGCTGAGGAAAATCAGGATGCCGACTGCGAGTCCACCATAAATTAATAAGCTTTTTTGTCCTGGAGTCATGGTATTTACCCCAAACCCATAGCCCTGGTTCTCTTTGAACCCATAACTTTCGGTAGTCCCGATATTCGCAAATGCGGTTTTCTTTACCCCACATGAAGGACATTTCCAAGTCATGGGTAGTACGCTAAAAGGCGTACCAGCAATAATCCGGTTTTTAGGATCGCCTTTACTGGGATTATATTTGTATCCACAGGCGCGGCATTCAAATCGATCGTCATCGCTAGCTACTGCGGCGGCTGGTTTGGTGTCTGTTGTAGGTGCCAGATCTTCTGGACTACTAGGACGATCTTGCTCTAGATCGCTCATAAACTTGATTTTAATATTGGACGATTATTAACACACTGTTACAAATTTTGGCATATTATGCCGAGGTTTGATCCTAGGGATGAGATATTCTCAGATCTAATCCACATCTACGTGTATTGTTACTGACACAATCTTTGGGTATCTAACTATCAGGTACCCTCCTTCCTCTACCTATCTACCTACTTCTACCATGTCTATCAAAAAAATCCTGTCGATCGGGTTACTGATTTTTGTGCCGATTTCGATCGCTGCTGAATCTCAACACTGGGGGGAACTGGTAGTATTTATCACCTCAGCCTTAGCTATTGTGCCCTTAGCCATCTGGTTGAGTACCGCAACGGAGGAACTAGCTATCGTCACTGGCCCTGCGGTCGGCGGGCTGCTAAATGCCGTATTTGGTAACGCTACAGAGTTAATTATTAGTTTAGTTGCGCTCAAAGCTGGCTTGGTTGATATTGTCAAAGCCAGCATCACGGGGACAATTATTAGTAATCTGCTGTTGGCGATGGGATTGTCGATGTTTTTGGGTGGCTTGAAATATAAGGAGCAAGAATTTAAACCGATCGTTGCTCAAGTCAGTGGCTCGTCGATGACACTGGCGGTAATTGCGATTTTATTACCAACGATGGCATTTTATTCTAGTAGTAATTCAGACTTATTTGCAGTCGAAAAACTCTCGATCGCCGTGGCAGTTATTTTAATTGCAGTATACGTGATGACGTTACTTTTTTCTCTCAAAACTCACAGTTATTTGTATGATGTCAGCTTGGTAGAGTTAGATGTTGAAGCGACTGGACACAAACCAGATGTCCGTCTATGGTTAGGTGTTTTAGTTGCTTCTACCTTGGCAGTTGCTTATGAATCAGAAATGTTTGTGGGAGTGGTAGAAACAGCAACTAAAGGATTGGGTTTAACACCGTTATTTACTGGTGTAATTTTATTACCATTAGTTGGTGGTGCCGCAGAATATGTCACAGCGGTAGGTGTTGCCATTAAAAACAATATGGATTTGTCTGTCTCTGTAGCGATGGGTTCGAGTTTACTCGTTGCTCTATTAATGGCTCCGATGCTAGTATTGGTCGGATACGCGATCGGTCAACCGATGGATCTCAATTTTAATCCGTTTGAAGTTGTGGCGGTAGGAGTCGCAGTAATTGTGGCAAACTTGATTAGTTTAGACGGTCGATCAAATTGGTTGGAAGGAGTATTATTACTCGCAACTTACTCTATCTTAGCAGCATCTTTCTATTTTCTACCGATTTGAATGTGTCCAGCTAGCGAATCGATTTACCTCGTTTGAAACAATTGAGAGTGTTGTACTACATAATAAATATTATCTTCGATAAACTGAACAAAAATCAGAGGTGTAAATGTCGATTGCAATCCAAAATGAGAAGCTATATTGGCTCTCCTGTACTTAGGGTGATAATTTAAACTTATTCAAATGATCGGAGCGGAGCGGAGATTATTTGAATAAGCAAGCTAACAGTTTTTCTCTCATCGATTTGAAACTAGCAAAACCGTAACTTTGGCGGAGAATTAACTTAATTCTAGTATTAATACCTTCGGTGACACCACTCGTAGTTCTATTTAAGAAATAATTAGCAATCTCCGGCAAATGTTTCTCCAGTGTATCAGCTATACTCGGAAAAAACATCCGCGCATGT
>NZ_JBGSQZ010000009.1:0-3960 GCF_041737865.1 Chamaesiphon sp. | reverse complement strand
ACCGCTAATTATCAACAAGCAGAGCTTATTGATAATAATTTATGAAACACTTAGTTTTTGAGGATTGGTAGTGATTGGCTCAAACACAGTCAGGTAATTGATTTGATGATGAGGCTAGCCTCATCGAACTCAGGTTATTCGCCAGCGTCCACACAAATCCCTTCGGTACTCTGCCATTATTCCAGTTACTCGGTGGGGATGCGGTAACGACAACTGAGGCGCAGATTGTCGTCAAACCAATTCTGCCAGTAGCTACCGTCACAGTTCTTCCTAAAACCCAGTTTGGTGAAGTTGTCGAACTCCAATATCAGCAAGTGGGAGAGCGGAATTCAGTCTTTACCGATGGCGTATATCAACCTTATCAGCCCAGTGCGATCGATATTCCTGGCTCTGCACCCCACCCCACCGCATTAGCCGAATCCGTATCGATGGCAGCAGTCACCTCCACTTATCCTACCTGTACCGTCAAGCTACCCGCACGAATCTTACAAGAGGGTTTAGCCTCGCAAGCGCAACTCGAAGCGTTAATTTATGCCACCGCAGCGCACAGTCAATTACTCGATACCAAGTGGCGGATTTCCGAGCATAAGTCCGTAGTATTTGCCAATGGAGACGATGTAGATGGCAGATACCACCGTCAGGGCTACTTTATTGGCGATTCTACAGGCGTAGGTAAAGGTGTTGAGGCGGCGTTGATTATTCTCTCCAACTGGTGTGATGGTAGAAAAAGAGCGATTTGGATCTCCAAGAACGAACCGCTAATTGAAGATGCCAGACGGGATTGGGTGCGGTTGGGTGGAAATGCCGAACAGGTTGTCGCGCTCTCCAAATTCAAGCTGGGAGAACCGATTAAATTGACTCAAGGCATCCTATTCGTCACCTTTGGCGGATTGAGAACTGGTGCCAAAGGTACCAAGAAATCGCGGGTAGAGCAGATCATCGACTGGGTGGGGGAAGATTTCGATGGGGCGATTTGTGTCGATGAGGCGCATTTAATGGGCAACTGCTCTGGTGAAACTACCGAACGGGGACAGACTAAAGCTTCGGCTCAAGCGTTGGCGGGAACCCATCTCATCGACAGGTTGGCGGATGCGCGGGTAACTTATCTCTCGGCGACAGGTGCCAGTAAAGTCTCGAACCTAGCTTACTGTCAGCGGTTGGGGCTGTGGATGACCAATCAGTTTCCCTTTACCTCCCGCGACCAATTTATCAGCAAGATGGACAACGCAGGTGTGGCGGGGTTGGAAGTATTAGCTCAGGATTTAAAGCGGACGGGAAAATATATCGCGCGGACGTTGAGTTTTGAGGGGGTGAGTTTTCAGACGTTGACTCACGCACTGACTAGAGATCAACAGCAGAATTGGGATGTGTATGCTAGAGCCTTTCAAGTAATTCATGGAGATTTGGACAAAGCATTAGTAGCGAGTGGGATTGAGGATCGAGAGGGAAAATGTCTCAATTCTCGTGCCAAGTGTAATATTTACTCCCAATTCGAGTCCTTAAAACAGCGGTTCTTTAATTCTCTATTATGTGCTGCCAAAGCACCCACCCTAATTGCCGCAATCGAAGCAGATTTAGCTGCGGGTAAGGCTTGTGTGATTCAATTGGTAAGTACTAATGAGGCGATGCTAGACCGAAAGCTGGCGCAGACTCCAACGGGCGAGTGGGGAGATTTACGCGCGATCGATTTTACATCACGGGAAATCATTGCCGATTATATGATTAACAGCTTCCCCGTTTATCTGTATACAGAGTACGTGGATGATAACGGCAACAACCGCAGCGAGATTGTTAAAGATGAAGCCACAGGTGAGCCTGTGGTCTGTCAGGAGGCTTTAGAAATGCGAGAGCGGTTAATTGAGGATTTATCTCTGTTACCACCGATAACGGGGCTATTAGACCAGTTAAATTGGCACTTTGGTCACGAGAACGTGGCAGAAATTACCGGACGGAGCAAGCGGATTATCCTCAAGGACGATCGCTATCAGTTGGCGACTCGGAACGGTAGTGCGAGTATCGCTGAAACCGAGGCATTTCAAGGCGATCGCAAGCAAATCTTGATCTTCTCTAGTGCTGGTGGAACTGGTCGATCGTATCATGCCGATCTCAACTGTCACAACCAACGGGTGCGACGGCATTATCTGGTTGAGTCTGGGTTTCAAGCGATTGTTGCCGTTCAAGGTTTCGGACGCACTCATCGATCGAATCAAGCTCATCCGCCAGAGGTAGTGCTAGTAACGACTAACGTTAAAGGTGAATATCGATTTACCGCCACGATCGCCAGTCGTCTGGGACAATTAGGTGCGATTAGTAAGGGACAACGGGATACCGCCAATAATGGGCTATTTGATGAGGAAGTCAATAACTTCAGTAGTCAGTATGCCAAAGTCGCGCTCGGTGAGTTCTTCGCCGATCTAAACGCGGGTAAAATTGAGGGAATTTCGATCTCTGAATTCGAGCAGCGGACGGGACTGAAACTGACGGGTGAGAGTGGGGCAATTGCGTTGGGAAATCTGCCCAAGATTACCACGTTCTTGAATCGACTACTGGCATTACCGATCGACGTTCAGAATCTGGTATTTAGCGAATTCGAGCAGCGGATTCAACAGCGGATCGCCCAAGCTAAAGCAGCGGGAATCTACGATCGGGGGTTGGAGACGCTGTACTCAGATAACGGTTTTGAAATTATTGAATCCAAAGTTATCGCTACCCAAAATCATAGCGAGACGATTTGCCACAGTATCGACAAGTTAAGCAAGCCGCGAATTCTCCCCGCAATTGCAGCCAGACAGTTGGTGCTAGAGGGCTATCTCTATTATCGCCACACTAAGACCCAGGCGGTCGCTGTAGCTGTGGTAGCGGATGCGCGGACGACGCGGACGGGGAGGGTGGTAGATACCGTCTACGTCCGCTATCCAGTGGGCAATCGCGAGTACGAACGAGTGGATCTGCCGGATTTCGAGGTGAGATGGGCAGAGGTGGAGCCAGATGAGTTCTTTTGGCAGACTTGGAACCATGTTATCTCCCAAACTCCAGCGTTTGTCAAAGAGCGAATCTATCTGATTTGTGGGTTGCTGTTACCAGTTTGGGATAAGTTACCCGTGGAATCGCCCAAAGTTTGTCGGCTTCAGGCTAACGACGGACGGGTGTTGCTGGGACGGGCGATCGAGGCGCAGGATATCGGTAGCGTACTGGCGAAATTTGGTGTGGATAGCAGTGAAACGCTGGATGCGGAGACGATCTTCCAACTAGTTTGGGAGGGTGAAAGTAGTTACACGATCGGGGGTAAGTGGAAGCTGCAACGTAATTACTTTAAGGGTGAAGATCGATTGGAGATTCTGGATGTTTACGATCGTAGTGACTTAGATTGGCTGCGGAGTATCGGCTGTTTTAGTGAGATGTTGAACTGTCGGATGCGGGTGTTTATTCCAGTGGATCGAGCCGTAGAAATTATCGATCTGTTATTGAAATAGTCTTATTATTTTGTCGTAGATGTAGCTGTCAACAAATAGTTGACAGCTACATCTTTTTTTTTGATCGATTTTGATTATATGAATACTTTTCAGTTAGAACTATTTCCAGAAGCAGTAGAAGAGATCGATCTAAATACTCCTAAAATTAAGTGTTTGTTGAGTTCTCTACATTCCTTTTCTGGTGCCAAGGAACGATGGAGTGCCCGAAAACAACAAGGACTCACAGATCGAGAATTAGAAGCTGCGATTGCCTATGAATTTGGAATTTGGGGCGGATCGACTCATCCGTTTTCACACACTCACAAAGGTGGTAAACAGCCAAAGTTTTGGCTGGGAGACGATTGGATTCATGGAAAACCAACTTTTCAAGGACGAGAACTGATAGATCTAGTCCGCAAATTATTAGATATTCCTTGAGTGTAATTTAAATATAAGTGAGAATATGATTGCACCTATGACATTGAAATCAAATTAATCATCGAATCCG
>NZ_JBGSQZ010000301.1:0-5692 GCF_041737865.1 Chamaesiphon sp. | reverse complement strand
GGGTTTTTGGGGGGGGGGCTTCCCGCTCCCCACCGGGGGGTCGGGGGGTAGGAACCCCCAGATCAGGGTTCTGCCCACACCAGCAAAACTCGCAACCAACAAATTCTCTTCGTCTGCCGATTTGCTAAGTACTAGCATTTAGCCAAGAACTAACATTAAATATCGATACTAACTTCCTCAACACTCAAAAACCAGCAAAACAGATCGTCACAACCAATCGCAGGAGCTAATATGACCGATCGACACTACGATATCATCATCATCGGCACCGGAGCAGGTGGCGGCACCCTCGCCCATCACCTCGCCCCCAGCGGCAAAAACATTCTCATCCTAGAGCGTGGTACCTTCCTCCCCAGAGAGAAAGATAACTGGAATCCAGTAGCAGTCACCGCCAAAGATCGCTACTTCAACGCCGAAACCTGGATCGACAAAGACGGAAAAGACCTTAAACCCGCAGCAGGTTATTGGGTTGGTGGTAACACCAAATTTTACGGCGGTACCTTATTTAGAGCGCGAGAGCGAGAATTTGATGAGATCGTTCATAAAGGCGGCATCTCTCCCGAATGGTGCCTCAAATACGCAGATTTTGAACCCTATTATACTCAAGCCGAAAAACTCTATAACGTACATGGTAAAAGAGGTCTAGATCCTACCGAGCCGTGGACGACTGAAGAATATGCTTATCCTGCCATCAGTCACGAGCCGCGCATTCAAGCAGTCAGCGACGATCTTTCAGCTCAAGGCTTGCACCCGTTTTACTTGCCGATGTCCATCAAACTCAACGAAGCGCAGCGGTTTTTGAGTGAATGTATTCGGTGTGAAACCTGCGATGGACATCCTTGTCAACTTCATGCCAAAGCCGATGCTGAGGTAATGACAGTGCGTCCAGCCATGCAGCACTCAAATGTCACACTCCTAACCTCAGCCACAGTTCTGCGCCTTCATACCAGCGATTCTGGTCGAGAAATTACTGCGGTAGAGACTGAAGTAGATGGCGAAGTCACCCTATTTCGCGGGGACATAGTTGTCGTAGCTGGTGGGGCGATTAATTCAGCAGCATTACTACTAAAATCCAGCAATGACAAGCATCCCAACGGATTAGCCAACAGTTCCGGCCAAGTGGGGCGTAACTTTATGAAGCATAATTGTGGCGTGGTCATTGGAGTAATGGCCAAAGAAAACCTCACAGTGTTCGCGAAAACGCTAGGAGTAAATGATTTCTACTGGGGTGAACCAGACTTCCCCTATCCAATGGGGCAGGTCCAACTCTCAGGCAAAGTCAATAAGGAGATGCTAGCGAATGAAGTACCTCTAAAGATAGATGCCGACATTTCGCCTGAATACGCTGCACGGCATTCAGTTGACTGGTGGTTGATGGGTGAAGATCTACCCGATCCAAACAATAGAGTCCGTCTAAAGGGGGATAGAATTTCGCTCGAATATACAGACAATAATACTGAGTCATTCGATCGACTAGTTCATCGGTGGATCGGTATACTCAAATCGATCGATACCGACCCAAATTCTCGCTATTACAGTAGCAATTTTCCCCTCCGTTGGGTCGCTCATCAGTGTGGGACTTGCCGCTTTGGTACCGATCCGAACACATCTGTGTTGGATCTTAATTGCCGCACTCACGAGATTGATAACCTCTATGTCGTTGATGGCAGCTTCTTTCCCTCAAATATTGGCTCGAACCCGACGCTAACGATCGTTGCAAATACTTTGCGAGTTGGCGATATTTTGCTCGAACGGCTTGGGTAAATAGTATTAGCGGAGATCTTTACCCCACCCCAGCCCTCCCCGAAGATGCGGGAATGGGGAGCAGCAATGAAAGCCCCCCTGCTTGGTGCGCTGAACCGTCGGGGAACAAAGGCGGGCGCGTATCCGCTTTATAAGGGGGGTTGGGGGGTAAAGATCTCCGCCGCAGTCAGTCCAACACCTATAAATTACAACCTAACTATTATGACTACCGAATTTCGTCCGACAGCCGAGGATATCCCCGCTCAAACCTTGCCCTATCCTGCCAGTCAGGCAGATATGATCCCCCAGCCAGATAGCGATATGTCCAACTACAAGCCTGCTGGTAAATTGCAAGGCAAAGTAGCGATAATCACTGGTGGTGATTCGGGAATTGGGCGGGCGGTCGCGATCGCCTACGCGATGGAAGGTGCCGATGTCGCGATCGTGTACAATGTCAACGATGAAGATGCCAATATCACCAAAGCACTCGTCGAAGAAAAAGGTCAACATTGTCTGACTATTAAAGCCGATGTCCGCGATTCCGCACAGTGTCAGCAAGCAGTCACCCAAACTGTCGAGAAGTTCGGACATTTAGAGATATTAGTCAACAATGCTGGCTATCAAGCGGTCAAGTTTGAGATTGAAGACATTTCCGACGAACAGTTTCGCCGCACGATGGAGACCAACATTTTTGGTTACTTCTATATGCTCAAAGCCGCCTTACCCCACCTCAAAGCAGGCGATGTCGTCATCAATACGAGCAGCATTCTCGGTCTGATTGGTAAAGAATTTCTGGTCGATTACTCAGCTAGTAAAGGGGCGATTAACGCCTTCACCAAAGCTACAGCCCAAAATCTAGCTAAACGCAAAATTCGGGTCAATGCCGTCGCTCCTGGCCCCGTCTGGACGCCTGGAATCCCTGGCACGATGACTAAAGAACAAGTGGATAATTTTGACAAGGATAATGCGATGAAACGCGCTGGACAACCAGAAGAACTCGCGCCTACTTACGTCTATTTTGCCTCCGAAGATAGCAGCTTTGTGACGGGGGCGATCCTCGAAGTTACAGGCGGTCAAGTCTCTAGTACCTAAGGAGCCAGATGTCGAGTACTAGGATTGAATCGATCGGGATGACGGTGGGGGACATGGATCGATCGATCGATTTCTATACCACCGTTTTAGCATTTACCAAGACTGGCGATCGTCAAATTACAGGCGTGGCATCTGATGATGTGTTACCACTGCAAGCAGATCCGATCCCAGCAGCAGCCAATCTCCAGTTACGAATCGTCACCCTCCAACTTGGTGCAGAGACGATCGAACTCACCCAATATTTGACGCATCCAGGGCGAACGGTTCCGCCAGATTCACGCAGTAACGATCGTTGGTTTCAGCACCTAGCGATCGTTGTTAGCGATATGGATCGCGCTTATCAACATGTCCGCCAGCATTCAGTCCTCCAAATTCCCACTCCTCAAACCCTACCCGACTGGAATCCCGTCGCTGGTGGCATCCAAGCTGTTTACTTTCAAGATCCCGACGGTCACAATCTCGAACTGATCCACTTTCCCACCGCTAAAGCCGCTCCCAAATGGCAACAGCCGACCACTAATTTATTTCTAGGGATCGATCATACGGCGATCGTCGTCGCAGATACAGCAGCTAGTCGCGTTTTTTACTCCGATCTGTTGGGGCTGGAATTAAAACAAGCAAGTGAGAATTTTGGCTCCGAACAAGAGCTGTTGAGCGGTGTCGCTGGTGTCAAAGTACGGATTAGTAGTCTCACAGCATCCGCAGGTATGGGCATCGAGCTGTTGGAATATCTAGAGCCGACCGATGGACGATCGATCCCCACCGATACTGAGTCCAACGACCTCTGGTGTTTGCAAACCAAGATCGTCGTCGCCGATGCGATGGAAACAGTCCAACAACTCACCGCAGCACAATTTCCACTTATCTCTACAGAGGTGTCACTATCGAATACATCCACCTTAGAATTCGATCGCCAATTCCTCGTGAGAGACCCAGATGGACACACAATTCGGCTAGTCGATCCCTAAAAAAAATCAATTGTAAACCACTACTAAAATAGCGTGAAAACCGCCGCTAATCGACGTTGTGGACTATTTAGATCCCGTCTAAAATAGATATATAGAGATAAAAAAGGATAAGACTGAGTGAAAATTCAACCCTCTGTATTGGTTCACCTAGGGTTCGGCAAATACGTCCGATCGGACAACGTTGTAGCACTAATCCCACTAGAAGAAGATCGTGGGCCAGGACGGCGTACTGTAGTGTATCTTCAGGGACAAAACGAGCCAATGGTTGTTTCTCGATCGGAAGATACGATCGTCCGTGACTTGGTGCAAGAACCGCTAGAAGTTACTCGATCGCGTCAGCAACAAGAAATCTTGCGCGATCTACTGCAAACTTTAGATACAGTCAATGCAACTGTTCGTCGGATCAGCCGCGATGAAGGTGGTTTGGATCTCGATCGATTAGAAGATCGGATTGCTAAGGTGCTCGAAGATTAGTTTGATATGGAAAAGGGGCGATCGATCGCCCCTTTTTGGCGATTTTAGTTGGGGTTGTTTTTTTATAGCAATCGCCTGGGCGATTAGGACATGATAAGCTGTTTTATATCTAAATCTTTTGACTGAATCCCTTACAGCAAAGGTTCTAGAGGACAAAAAGAGTGTTTTAAATGTTTGACAGCCTACAGTTATAGTATGTAGTTGAAGTGACAGATGTATAAAAATGCCCAAACCCCATAGTTACGACTTACGCCAGAAAGTAATTCAATCAATTGAGTTACAGCAATTTGCGATCGAACCCGCCACAAATCTACTCTACTAAAATAGAAGAAAGATCTTAAATCGAGAAGAATATTGAGAGATGGCAGCGTATTCCATAGATTTGCGAAAAAAGATATTTAGTGCTTGGGAAAATAAAGAAGGTCCTCAGCGACAGTTAGCAAAGCGATTTAAGGTAAGTTTGTCCTTTGTTCGAGACATGCTACGTCGATATCGAGAAACTAATGAAATCGCAGCCATGCCACAAGGAGGAGATCGGAGATCGAAGCTAAAACTGGATGAACAAGAACTCTTGAAAAAAATGGTGAAGGATAAAAACGATATCGGGAGCATCCCACTTTTTATTTGCTCCAAGGAGATAAATCTTATGTACTAATATGGGGATTGAGAAATTTGACAAAAATAGTAGCAAAGCGATCGCAATATTGAGATAATGAGGTCAAGTAAATTAAGGTAGTGTAATGAGTCCAGAAGAGCAAAAAGAACTCGATCGACATACAAAAGCTATTGCCAAAATTTTATCCAAAAATACACCGAAAGAAGAATTAACTAGTTTAGGAAAAATTGAAGAAGCGGTGAGAGCGAGAATGCAAGAGTACGTGATGCCAGAAGTCGGAATTGCTTGGTGCAACGCACAACTGGGCGGGAGACCCGTCCAGTGCTGAGGAAACCTCAGTGCGATTGCATCCGCTTTTTTATCGAAAATGTCACAGTCGAAACTGGAGGATATAAAAGATATATCCAAAGCATAATTGGAGAACTAGTAATCACTAGCAAACAGGCAGCCAAGCTAAATATCAAAAGTCATACCCAAATCAGTCCGTATTTAGAAGCTTGTTGCTTGCGAATAAGTGCGTCAATTTCTTATAAAAAGACAACAGAAGAAGTCAAATGTTTAACTGGAATAGAGATATCAAAAAGTGCTCAGCAGAGGTTAATTCACCGACAAGAATTTGAATTATCTCAAGCAGAGACACCAGTGGCAGAATTGAGTATAGATGGAGGAAATATTCGAGTTAGAACCCCAAAGGGAGAGGTGTGTAGCTGGAAAGGATACAAAGCAACAGTACTGCATGAACAGCAAAAAATCGCATCATCATTTCAAGAAAATGAGGTGATTGTTAATTGGGTAAATA
>NZ_JBGSQZ010000274.1:0-6737 GCF_041737865.1 Chamaesiphon sp. | reverse complement strand
TATTTAGTGGAGATGTACTAAGTCTATCATAATAGACGATAAAGAAATAAGTAATCAATAGTTTACATAGCGTTATAAGAATGCTAGTATTTAACTACGCTGTTGTTGTTGTTAGTGTTTGTATTTTTATAATATATAACCGTGCGCTGAAGCGACACGGTTTTCAGACATCCCGCTATCTTCTGATAAATTGTTGATTTGATGAGATAAAAATTTAGGCTGATATTCGATCGATCCGTGCATCAGATCCCCAACTTCCAATCGATCGCACTTGATTAGTATATAATTACTGAACCAAGTCAATGTGAGTTTGAGACTCAACCTGCGAACTCCAAACTCTCAACTGAGGCAAAGCTGTCATGAAAATTCTGCATCTATCAGATATCCATATGGGCGGTGGTTTCGCTCATGGTAAAATCGATCCAGAAACCGGACTCAATACACGATTTCAGGATTTTGTCAAATCTTTGACTAGGGCGATCGATCGAGCATTATCAGAACCTGTCGATCTAGTCTTATTTGGTGGCGATGCCTTTCCCGATGCCACACCCGCACCCTATATCCAACAAGCCTTCGCCGCGCAATTTTATCGGCTTGTCGCTGCCAATATTCCCCTCGTCTTACTAGTTGGCAATCACGATCGACACTCCCAGGGACAAGGTGGAGCCAGCTTGTCAATTTATCGCTCCTTGGGCGTTCCAGGTACAACTGTCGGCGATGCGATCGAAACTCATACTATTAATACTCGCAGTGGAGCGATCCAGATTATCACCCTGCCGTGGATCGATCGATCCACCCTACTTACCCGCGAGATCGCCGAAAACCTCTCAATTTTAGAAGTAAATCAATTATTACTCGACAGACTCCAGCCCCGATTGGAAGGTGAAATTCGCAAATTAAATCCAGACTTACCGACGATCGTCTTAGCCCATCTGATGGCGGATAATGCCACTCTGGGAGCCGAAAAATTTCTAGCCGTCGGGAAGGGATTTACCATTCCCCTGTCCTTCCTGACCCGTTCTTGCTTTGACTACGTGGCACTTGGGCACGTCCATCGTCACCAAAATCTCAATAAAACTAATGACCCCGCCGTAGTCTATCCTGGGAGCATCGAGCGGGTAGATTTTAGTGAGGAAAAAGAAGATAAAGGCTATGTCATGGTGACGATTGAGCCAACCCAGCAACCAGCCAGCAAAAGCTTTGAGACTACTTGGGAATTTTGCCCTTTACCCGTCCGCACATTTCGGACGATCAAAATCGATGTCTCCAAAAGCGAACAACCCCAGCAAGATATCTTAGCCGCGATCGATAAAGTAGAAATAGCCGACGTAGTAGTACGATTAATTTATCAGCTCAGTCCCGATCGAGTCGAACTCATTAGTATAGCGGCTCTCCACGAAGCTCTAAGTACCGCCCATCACTACACTATTCAAGCCGAACTCATCAGTCAACTGAGTCAACCGCGATTACCCGAACTTGGCTGTAGCGTTGGCGATCCGATGGTGGCACTTTCGACATACCTCGACAATCGCCCCGATCTCCACGATATCGCCACAGCCATGATCGCTGCGGCTAATGAGTTATTATCTGGAGACAATCTCGGAGTAGGCAGCAATCGTGTTTTATTAGATTCCGAATCCTCTCTAGATGCGATCGATGTCTCTCCATCCGTCGAGCGTTCCTCTCCCCTGGATAATTCCGCGCTCGATAAATCCGCCCCCAAACAGACTAAACCAAACAATACCGGACAGCTAACATTACTTTAGGTTGGTCGATCTAGCGATCCTAAATCATCACCTAGGTGAGCGTAGGGTGTGTTAGGCATCAGCCGTAACGCACCAAAGTGGATAGTCAATAGTGAAAAGGGTAAACTTCAGATATTAACTCCCATCTTTCATATCTCACCTCGCAACATGCAATATCGTCGTTTTGGTCGTACAGAGTTACAAATGCCCGTCTTTTCCTGTGGCGGAATGCGCTACCAACATAAATGGCAAGATGTACCTTTGTCAGATATTCCCGCTGATAATCAACGCAACCTTGAAGCTACGATTAATCGATCGCTAGAAGTCGGCATTAACCATATTGAAACTGCTAGATTCTATGGTTCTTCAGAGGTTCAACTCGGTCAAATATTACCGAAATTAAACCGCAAAGATTATATCTTTCAAACTAAAGTTGCTCCCGTTGCCAATCCCAAAGACTTTCGGAAGACATTCGAGCTATGCCTTTCCCGCCTCAATCTAGATTACGTCGATCTGTTGGGCATTCATGGAATTAACGATCGAGCAACGTTTGACTATACCATGCGTGCTGGTGGCTGTTGGGAAGTTGCCAAGCAACTGCAAGCTGAAGGAAAAGTTCGATTTATTGGTTTCTCAACTCACGGATCTACAGAGACGATCGTCCGCACGATCGAAACCGATCGATTTGATTATGTCAATCTCCATTGGTACTATATCAATCAAACCAATTGGGCGGCGATCGAAGCTGCAACTCGTCACGATGTAGGCGTATTTATTATCAGCCCTACCAATAAAGGTGGTTTACTTAACCAACCCTCAGCTAAATTAGTCGAACTCTGTCAACCACTAAGTCCGATTGTATTTAATAATCTCTTCTGTCTGAGTCATCCCCAAGTTCATACTCTCAGTGTTGGTGCAAGCAAGCCCAGCGACTTTGACGAACATCTCAAAACACTACCACTCCTAGAACGCGCCGCCGAACTGCTACCCCCCATCATCGATCGCCTAGAACAGGCAGCGGCAGCCAAACTGGGTAAAGAGTGGGTACAGACATGGCGACAGGGCTTACCAGTCCATACAGACACCCCTGGCAACATTAATATGCACACGATCCTCTGGCTGCGAAATCTGGCGATCGCCTATGACATGATTGAGTACGGACAAATGCGCTACAACCTGCTCGAAAATGGCGGACACTGGTTTCCTGGTGCCAAAGCTACCAATGTCAAGCAAATCGATTTCTCGGATTGCCTAGCCAATAGTCCTCACGCAGCTAGCATCCCCGATCTCCTCTGGGAAACCGATCGACTCCTCGGCGGCATTGAAGTCAAACGACTGTCTCAAACTTAAATCAGTCCTATTGACTAGCTGATTAAATAATGGTATCTTAGCAAAGCACGTAAATGCACCTCAAGAAAGATCGACAAGCGGATGTGGCGGAATTGGTATACGCGCACGCTTGAGGTGCGTGTGGCATAGTCCTTGGGAGTTCGAGTCTCCCCATCCGCATCAATCCGATCTAAATCGGCAAATAATTAGTTAGCGATAACGAATGAATTTTGCCACTTAAACAGCCTAGATTGCCCACTATGAGCGATCTAGGCTGTTTTCATAGGTAACATTACCATCAAGATCCCCCACACCCTCACAAAATCCTCACAATTTGAGTCTAATATTTAATCCTAGTGTGGAATTCAGGATCGATCGAATATCTAGAATTCCAAAACCTAGTTTTTGATAGGAGTCAGATGAAAAATAAAATCGAACTAACCAAATCTGTGCCACGCGAGCGATGGGGTGAATTTTTCGACCAGTTTTCGGATGGTAATCGGGGACGGCATATGTCGATTCTCATTCTGAGAGGCTCCGCCAACGAAATCATCAATTCAGAAATCGGTGACGAAGAACTGATTCAAGACGCACCCCTAATGGCGATGGTTTACGATCGACCTGGAAAGGGCGACGATTTAGTGATCGAGGTGGGTAAAGATGAGGTGACTTACGCTCACACCATCGATTCACCCACCGAAGTATTAACCGGACAAAGCGAAAGCGGACGAATGCTGGCGGTGTGGATTAGTGACGCTGCTGGGACAAAGACATTGGTTAAGCTCCAAGATAGTTAGTCACGCTCTACTGTTGAGGCATCACATCCAACCTTTTGGCGATCTCGATCGATCTAGTTCTAGCTCGACAAAACTGGTAACTCAATTGCACCAGCTACTCGCGCGACTAACGCAATCGAACTGATGAGCTATGAATATGGTTAAATTGGCTCGATCGTGTTATTATATTGCTATATGAGTGGGCACGTGGTTCAGTGGATAGAGCATCAGGTTCCGGTCCTGAGGAGCGGGGGTTCGAGTCCCTCCGTGCTCACATAGCAAAAAGCAGCAAAGATTTTAGTCTTGCTGCTTTTTTGTATGGAATCATCGATCGCTAAATGCCCAGCAGAACATCTAACTTACCTTGAGCATCTAAGTCATGGAGATCGTCGCAACCGCCAATGTGGGTATCGTCGATAAAAATCTGTGGGACAGAACGCCTACCATTACCTCTTGCTGCCATTTTCGATCGCGCTTGTTCGTCACCATCGATTGAGTACTCTGTAAACTCGACACCCTTATTTTTTAATAAAGCCTTGGCACGAATGCAAAATGGGCAACTTTGCCATGTATAGATTTCAATATTTGGCTGCATAGCTGATTTAATCCTGGGTTCATTACCTATGATGACATTTTTGAACCTCGTTGGCGTAGCCTCAGATTACAGTCAACCTTGGCAATCTCGCCCTAGTTCGGTGAAAAGCCATAAAAAATAGACCACTAGGAATAGCGATCTACGTTGCAGTAGTTATTGGGTAACTAATATAAATTATTTTAGCCGCAAAGTTACGATCGAGAATCCGCCAGTTGCATGGAGTTATCTCAGTAAAAAGGCTGGAATCTGAAATTGGGTGGCATAGCCAACAAAGTCGGGACGAGCGATAAAGAATACACTTGTGTTTACCGCCTCCCGCCGACCTGGGTAGATTTGCTATAGTTGATAGAGAGAGAATACTAATTTAGGAGAGCATTCCACATGGCGTTTGTACAAGAAGCTTTGCCTTATGATGTTAGTGCCTTAGAGCCACACATGTCGGCAGAAACATTTAAATTTCACTATGGCAAGCACCACGCTACCTATGTAGCCAACCTCAACAATCTTGTCAAAGATACGCCAATGGCGGATATGTCGATTGAAGATGTTGTTAAGGCTAGTTTTGGTGACGCAAGTAAAGTAGGAATCTTCAACAATGCTGCTCAGTCTTGGAACCATGCTTTCTTTTGGAAGTGCATGAAGCCTAACGGTGGCGGAGCACCAACTGGCGAATTAGCAGCAAAAATCGATGCAGCATTCGGGAGCTTGGACAAATTTAAAGCAGACTTCAAAACTGCTGCTACAACTCAATTTGGTAGTGGTTGGGCATGGCTTGTCAATGATGGTGGTACCCTCAAAATTACCAAAACTGGCAATGCTGAAAACCCCCTCACTCAAGGACAGACGCCCCTACTGACTCTAGATGTCTGGGAGCACGCTTACTATCTTGACGTCCAAAATCGTCGTCCTGACTATGTGAGCACCTACTTAGATAGCTTGGTAAATTGGGATTTTGCTGCTGCTAACTTGAAATAATCGCAAAAAAAAGAGTGGGCGCTCAGGCGTCCACTCTTTTTTTGCGCCCACCAGGGCAATGTCTAGCTAGGGGATGAGGATCTAATAAAGTATATTTTTTGGAGGATGTGTTAGCGCAGCATTGAGCGAATTATTGATGCGTTACGGCTGTCGCCTAACACATCCGACGACAGCGCAGATTATTTATTTTGAACGAGCGTGAAGATGATTCGATCGTGTGAGTAGATTGCTACAATCGATCGAAAGATCGGCATGGACGATCGCATAACTGGGCGATCTATCTCCATCACAAATTAATTAGGGCTTAAATTGAGAACATAGCACTTACTCTCGATCGCATCTATGAACTCAACTTCCACCAATGATAGATTTAGCCACAATCGATCGATTCTCGCACTACTATTCATCGTACCGCCGTCGAGCATTGGGGCGATCTCCTCAACAGTGCTTGCGCCTGGTGCCATCGGGCAAGGGATCGCGCTCGGCTGTTGGATCTGGATGTTGGTATTGCCGATCGGGTGGCAGCTATTTATCGATCGCCAACCGTTAAAATTACGATGTTCTTCGCATGATGGGTTGCTGGTTGGCATCATCCTTGGAGCGATGATGTTTGGGACAATTTTTGCCAGTTATTGGTTGATTGGCAGATATTGGCTAGATATTCCCGACATCAGAGCTAGAGTCAGTCAGATGGATATGAATGTGCCTTTGATGGTATTTGGGTTTGGTACTTTTCAGACTCTAATTAATTCATTTATTGAGGAGTACGTTTGGCGATGGTTCGTCTATCATCACTGCCAGATATTATGGTCGAAAGCATGGGCTGTATGGATTTCTGCGGGCTTTTTTACGCTCCATCACATTATCTTACTGGCTGCTTATTGTGATGATTGGCGATTAGTAGCTATCGGTTCGGTTGCCGTATTTATCGCGGGAGGACTGTGGGCGAGATGTATGAAGATCTACAAATCTTTACTGCCGAGTTATGTCAGTCATCTAGCCGCAGATCTGGCTTTACAAATTGTGAGTTGGCAGATCTTGCTAGGCTAGGGCGGTATCTCGATCGAGTACCCATATACCAAAAATCTGCTCGATCGAGTCATAAGTACTCTCCGAACAGATTGGTATTTTCAAATATTTGTGACAGTCAGAAATTAAGTGCGGAATCTGCGCTTATTCTGTCTGTGTCTAGCGATCGCTTTGCGCTTACGCTTCTCAATTGGAGTTTCAAAGTGTCTGTGCTTCCGCATATCTGGAAAAATCCCCGCTTTGGAGACTTCTCGCTTGAATCGGCGTAGCACTGACTCAATGCCTTCA
>NZ_JBGSQZ010000254.1:0-3113 GCF_041737865.1 Chamaesiphon sp. | reverse complement strand
GCCCGTGCTGCAATGTCTCTTTCTAGGGCTGGTAATGATTCTGCTCGACGTTGGTTTTCAGCAGAGAGTAATGCTTCGCGCTTTGCCTGTTGCTCTCGAATCCAGCGTTCGCGTTCTGCTGGGGTCGCTTGACGATATAAGCCGCGATGCTCGTTCCAATCGACGAGGGGGATATATACGCCCCATTGTCCGTCGCGGGTGTCATTGAAATAATGATAGTCGGGATTGCCATATCCACCCGCCCCAGTCATGCACAGGGTTTTGATGGTGGGGGTAATTTTACCGTTTTTGGCGGACAGCTCGTAATTTTGCCAACGACATTTCCCCGAAGTGCTAGCACAGACGGGGCAGGTGTTACCTAAACCTCTATAGGAATTGAATTTGGAGTGAGAAAATGCACTTTGGATCATGACGGCTAGTTAGGGTAAGTAACTAGGGCGATCTTGATGCTATTTTGCTGTGGCGGAAAAGTTCTACTTTATCGATGCTTGCTTGCTTAATATCAATCGGATCGGTTGGATTAGCTCTATGCTAAATTTCTAATTTCCTTACTTGACCGATTGATTATTAGATGGTGTGATATTGCAGGTTTTACAGTTATCCCGTATCAACCATACATAGAAGTAAGATCTAATGTCTAAAATGCTTGAATCCAGCATGAAGTATTAGTACGACAAGTAATCGAACGAGTCAAACTGTCGTAACGCACAATTCAAAGGGACGATGGGCATCTCTAACAATCTTTCAAACCAGTTATTACCCGAATCGGGCTGAATTAAACTGCGAACAGATTTACCAGCACCCTGTACAGAACATGCGTACTGCAAAGGGTGAAGTTTGTTAGTAATTTCTGCAAGCACGAATAAATTCATAACTGTCACAAGTAGAGCAAGGTCGGTATCCGATCTCAGTTGGCTAGTAATTTTCAAAAAAACTAGATAAATATCCAACCGCATGATAAAGTAGAACTAAGTCGCAGCCTTAAAGATAGTAGTCGGCAAAAACAACAAATCTTTAAAGCAGCAAATAGTATCGTAGAAAGCTCTCGAACCTTGGTTCGGGGGCTTTCGCCCTAATATGGGTGAGGTCGTAGGGTCGTCTGGAATATTACAATCGTGGTATTATGTAATTCTTAGGATGTGAGTAAAGATATTTCCTATATTACCTTAAAACTGTCGCAAAATCTGTAGATAATTATTTGTACAATTTCAGATAACTTTTTAGCAGTCAATGAGTCAGGGTAAAAAAGGCAGACCAAGGAAAGATCCAAATCGAATAATCACCCCAGCACAGATCGAAGAAGCTCAAAGAGATAAGTATAAAAAGCTACAGCTCTATTATTACTTTTCAATCGGTCGTGAATACCTGCCTTACTTCACTTCAAGCAGATTAGCCAATTACAAGCGAGTAAAAATCCGCAAGCAGCTAGAGATTTTAGATAAATTAAATATACCTCACGTATTGGGTTCATCCAAGATTCTCAGTCCGGCAAACTTAACTGATTGGGTTGAGAATTTATATCAACATCGATTCGAGCTGATGAGATTGGGCGTGAAAATTACGAGGAAAACTCGGTTGGCATCTGCCGCGCAAAGGATAGTAAGGTTGTTCGGACTCAATATAGTTTATCTCGATCGGGTACTAGAGAATGGGCGATCGATCTGTCGCTACAGAGGAGCCGATCCTCATTCGGACGCGGACATATACATTTTGAATGAGTGGCTAGAGCGAGATCGGCAAGCTGTAGTAACAGATTTAACAGAGGGAGATTGAGTATTTTCATGAACGCGCTATGTATCTTAAACTACATGAGGCTTTTTCACATTTTTGCATAAAATGTTTGGCAAAAGGAGACATGACATTTGGGTCATTAGGTAGAAAGCATATCATGCAGTTACTTCCTTTAACAATTGATTTATAACATTTCCCCGATTTGGCTGAATTGCTTACGTGTTTATCGAATTTACTGTGTAATACATTTCTCCTCAATTGTTCCGTACTGAGGCACTATTTTGGAGGTTTTGGAGTATTTCGTAGTCAAACATACAAAATTGTAGTTTTATAACTAAGTGTTCGGGCGGATCGGATACTTATGCCTACTGATTTCTAAGCAGTTAGAGATCGGTAATCATTGGACTCATTGGTAAACAAGTTGACTTCAATATCTAAGGTCTTGCGGCACAGTCCATCGATTGGTAACGCAAAACCGCTTGATTTGGCATCCATAATTAATAATTATTCCGATTTAGTTTCAATACTCTCCGAATAATTCTAGTTTTTACTTAACTCATCACAGATCCCATTAACCTTATTTGTAGCAGTCAAAAGCTACTCGTATACAGGAGGTATCGATATGCTTATTTGCACCACTCCAGCAAAAAAGCGAAAGGCGATTAAGCGACAGCACATTTTTATTACCACTACGATTGCTAATACTACGGCATTACTATTACGTGGCGACTTCGATCGACCTGCGGATGCAGCGATTTTATTCGCACCGATGACAGCGTACATCAAACAGCAAGCCACAGCTTTTTTATCAGCCACCACGCTTACTGCGGTTCAACCATTATTACTGGCATTTCTCGATCTGATTCCCTGGTCGATTATTTTGCTGGTGGGGGCGGTTATATCTTGGCAATCATACACAGGCTATCAAGCCTACGAAAGAGAAGATCTTTCGGGGGCGGGTAAGTGCATCCTAAATGTTTTGGTATTAGTGGCACTATTGTTTACATCCGCCAAGATTACCGACGCAATGGTGACTTAATCCTCGATCGATCTTAACGGCTAATGAATAATAAGCTACCATCGAGAGATCGTTTAGTTGTCAATCGGGCACTGAGAAGGCGTTCTGGCTTTTTCGGTATCAATTCGGGCTTGGCAACAATGAGCCTGAGCGTAGTCGTGTTGGGTATTGTCTCAACGCAATTTCTACCGATAAATATGGTGATACCGATGACGGTTTCACTGCTAAACCCCGTCCAACTTCAAACCCATAGTTTTCAAAGTATGAGACAATCTGATTCTGAGGAGTAAATTGAGGTCAACGCAAAGATGTTAAGAGTAGACTATGGTCGTTGGGCACAGACAGCTCAAATGTTGAGAGAACA
>NZ_JBGSQZ010000253.1:0-42122 GCF_041737865.1 Chamaesiphon sp. | reverse complement strand
TGTTCTCTCAACATTTGAGCTGTCTGTGCCCAACGACCATAGTCTACTCTTAACATCTTTGCGTTGACCTCAATTTACTCCTCAGAATCAGATTGTCTCATACTTTGAAAACTATGGGTTTGAAGTTGGACGGGGTTTAGTAACTTTATTTTGATGCAATGTGGGTTAACTAAATAATTCGGCAATGGTATTTTGGATTTCACATGCGGCGATATAAGGATCCGGTGCTGATTTGATCGGTCTACCAACGACGATATAATCTGCCCCATTCATAAATGCTGTTTTGACATCCACCGTTCTTTTTTGATCGTCGCTCTGTTCCTCGGTATTATCTACTGGTCTGATGCCAGGAGTAACTACCAAAAAATTTGCATCCAAATCGGCTCTGAGAGCCTTGGCTTCGCGTCCAGACGAAATCACCCCATCACAACCGATCGTTAGGGCACGTTTGGCTCTAGACAGCACTAGAGCATCAGGATCGCAGTCGAAGCCCAGGTCGTTGAGGTCGCCGCGATCGAGACTAGTCAATACTGTCACGGCAAGAATCTTTAAATCTTTTTTCTCGCGCACGGCAGCTTTTAAGATTTCATCATTGCCATGAACGGTCACAAAACTGATGCCGCGATTGGTTAGTTGTTTGACTGCCGAGCCGACAGTCTGGGGCACATCAAAAAATTTCAGATCGACAAAAACTTTTTTATCGCGGGCGAGTAACCAATCGATCGTTTCAAAGTATTTACCACCCAAAAACATCTCTAGTCCTAGCTTGTAGAACATCACAGCATCACCAAGCTGTTCGACGATTTGCTGCGCTCGATCGCTAGTTTCGACATCCAAAGCAAAAATCAGTCTCTCTTTTGGGTCGATATTTTTTTGAGATAAATAGGATCGATCGTCTGACATGACATTTACGGCAACATAACAAAGATATTCATCTTTTACTTTAGCTGTAAAAGCGATCGCCAGTAAAAAGTTGGGGCAATTTAGAAATTGCCCCAATCTCCCTCGTAACAACTTCACTTGCAATCTAACTTGTCTCGATCGATCTGGAAGGAAGCTCAAGGGCGCGAACCGCAACTGTCAACACTATGCCTATTGCAGGCTGTGCCAACAGCTTCGCGCAAGTCACAAGCTGTCAACTGTCAACTATTTACCCTCTAGCTTCAGCAGCTCTCTGTTCGTCCTGAGTTTGCGGTGGACGATAACCATGCTCGAAGGCAAATCTAACTAGTTGCGATCTATTTTCTAGGTTCAGTTTGGTAAGAATATTGCTCAGGTGAGTTTGGACGGTGCGAGGACTGATAAATAGCCGTTGACTGATTTGTTTATTAGTCAAGCCTTGGATCACTTCCCAGAATACTCGTGCTTCAGCCGGAGTTAATGGTAGATCTTCTTCTGGCTCGGGATCTTTAGCTTTTGCTGAAGATCCTGAGAGATTGTCTCCATATTCATTTCCTTCACTATCTTCAGGGACTTTTTGCATCAAGCGCACCATCTCCGAGTGAATCCGCCGCGAACGTTCTAGTTGGGCTTCAATTTTAGCGAGTAGTTCCAGTGGCTCAAACGGCTTGGTGATGTAGTCATCAGCACCAATATAGTGGCCCTGAATCCGATCTTCGAGATCCTTTTTGGCTGTTAAAAAGATAAATGGTACCAATTGTCCAGGTCTAGTCGCACGAAGGCGACGGCAGAACTCTAACCCATCCATTCCTGGCATCATGATATCTGACACGACCAGATCTGGTGGATCTTGAGCAAAAAGTTTTAACCCCTGGACTCCAGAGATAACTACACGTACAGAATAGCCACGCTTTTCTAAGTAGCGTGTCAGCACGGTTTGGAGAGTTTTATCGTCGTCTACTAATAATATTTTTTTCACGTTTGGATCCTTGGGGTCACAACGATTTGTCAGAGAAACAGGGTAAGAAGATGAATTGATGAATTTAACAGTGGAATTTATCTACTTTAATTTCAGGTCAAGAGTTTGTGTGTGCTAACGATCGTTTTCAATCTGGAAAGACAGTCACTCAGTCACAGCCAGTCAATCCACCGCTGATTATTACACGGTAGTTCTTGGCTAGATTGCAATCGCTTGCTTGCGTACATGTTCCCACATATAACTATACAACCAGGAAAGTTCCCGCCGACGACTGAGTTGCACATCGCCATCGATGTGACCATTCGATCGTTCTTGATAATCCTATCATTCCCTTGATTTAGGGAGATAGCACAGGTGCTGGTATTTGTGTTGCGGCTGGATGGGTGTTTGACATGGCTATGACTAAGGTACATGCCGAAAAAAGTGAGATCGGGCGATCTAAAATATCTGCAAAATGCGCTCTAAGGATTGAGCAATGCCGAACTACGCCGATCGATGGGAAAATTCGTTCGCGTAGCGTGAGCTTTGCTCAATCGTCTAACATCCGATCGCGATAGACTTCCCACTTTTATGCAAATGCTCGAAACCTAAAACCTAAAACCTAAAACCTAAAACCTAAAACCTAAAACCTAAAGCCTAAAACCTAAAACCTAAAACCTAAAACCTAAAGCCTAAAACCTAAAACCTAAAACCTAAAGCCTAAAGCCTAAAGCCTAATCACTGATAACCTGCTGCTTGCAGCGAAAACAGATGAGCATACCGTCCAGCAGCTGCTAATAGCTGCTCGTGACTACCTTGTTCGATAATGCGCCCATTTGCCATCACCAGAATTTTATCAGCCATTCTCACTGTCGAAAATCGATGGGAAATTAACACAACCATGCGATCTTGAGTGAGAGCGCGGAAATGATTAAAAATATTCATCTCTGCTTCAGCATCCATCGCCGCAGTTGGTTCATCGAGGATCAGGATATCTGCATCCGATCGCATAAAAGCCCGCGCCAGAGCGATTTTTTGCCATTGTCCGCCAGATAGTTCTTGTCCGCCTTTAAACCATTTGCCCAGTTGGGTATCAAATCCTTGGGGTAGCACATCGATGAAAGGTTTTGCCATGCCTTTATTGGCTGCGATCTCCCACTCTTGGCGATCTTCGAGATGCTCGACATCACCTACGCCGACATTCTCCCCTACTGTAAATTGATATTGAACAAAGTTCTGAAAAATCACCCCGATTCTGCGTCTCAATACATCGATATCCCAGTCTTTTAGATCCACACCATCTAGTAAGATCCTGCCACTAGTGGGTGTATAAAGATTGGTTAAAAGCTTAATTAGCGTAGTTTTACCAGAGCCATTTTCACCGACGATCGCGAGTTTTTCGCCTAGTGGCAGATGCAATGAGATATTATCTAAAACAAGCTGCTGACTGCCTGGATAGCTGAAGGAAACATGCTCAAACCGAATCCCCTCCTGAATTGTCCCCTGAGTGACTTTTCCCTGAGATTGGGGCATGGGCTGTTCTAAAAATTCGTAGAGATTGGCAAGATAGAGGTTGTCTTCGTACATCCCGCCGATCGATGTCAGTGCTGAGGCAAAGGTTGACTGTCCCTGGCGAAATACTACCAAATACATTGTCATTTCGCCCAAGCTAATTATCCCCGATATCGCTTCAATTACAATCCAAGCATAAGCAGCATAAAAAGCAACTGTACTCAGTAAGCCTAGCAAATAGCCCCACCAGCCCTTCTTAATCGTCAGATTGCGATCTTCCTCATACAGTAGGTTAAAGATATCGCGGTAACGCTGCAACAGCACTGCACCGAGCTGATAAAGCTGTACCTCTTTGGCATAATCTTCTCTGGCGAGTAATGTCTCTAAATAGTGTTGCTGACGGGTTTCGGGCGATCGCCACCTAAACAACCGAAAGGCATGTTCGGAAAATCGAGTTTCGGCAATAAATGACGGAATTGCCGCTACAATTAGCACCAGCACCGCCCACCCCGAAAATTGCCACAGCAAACCACTAAAAGTCAATAATGTCAGCGCAGACTGACACAGCCCAAAGGTACGGGTAATCAGGGATAGCGGGCGACTAGATGCTTGAGATCTAGCCTGACTCATCTTGTCATAAAATTCTGAGTCTTCAAAATGTGTCAGATCTAGTGTTAGGGCTTTTTCGAGAATCAATTCATTGACGCGTTGAGCCAGTAATACCCGGAGTAATGATTGGCACACTACCAAACCCTTTTGAGCAGCGGCTAATAAGACAATCGCGATCGCTTCGAGACAGACATAATTAATCGCTGTCTGGCGATCGATCGTCAAGCCACTCCGGTTTGCCAATACCACGCTATCAACAATTAACTTCCCGACGAGGGCAACTGCACCTGGTAATAATCCACCGATTAGAGCTAAAACTGCTAGGGCTAGAGTTAGCGCATGGCTGGTATTCCAGACTAATGTTAAAGCTTTGCTGCTGTAACGAAATACCGATAGAGACTGACGAATGCTCTTACCTGCTAGTTTCAATCTCCGCCAGTTATTTTTTTTCTTTCTATTCATCTTTTCGTTAGCATCACCGCTGGGCTAAAAAATTATCGCTTGAACCCAGAGCCATCAAGGCTTGATGATAGTTTAAATGAAATCAATGATGTAGGTAGACTGACACCCGCGCCTCAACATCTTCTGAGGGCGTAAATTCTCTGTTTCAGCGAAACCCACTTTGCTCTGTGGTACCGATCGACCACACACCCGCCATCATCAAACCGACTAAGCCCCATTTTATTGGTAACTTTTGGCTAGTTTCATCGAGATCGCGCTGCACTCCCCGCCGATGCCGCCGCTGCAATGTCGTAATCAGCACAGACAGCCCAAAAACATATGCTGGCGTCGAAGCTTCGATCGCCGAAACCAACACGGGCACACCTAATTTGACTGCTGTTTGTCCGGTGTAGAGAGCTACTAAATTAATTAACTCGATCGTGATAAATACGGGTAAAGCCTGTTTAATCTTGGGTAAGTCTTCGAGCAGTGTCGATCGCACTTCTTTTATCGCTAGACTACTCAATCCACTGAAAATAATCCCAGTGGCGATCGATAGAAATGCTCCAAAAAAGTCAGTTCGATCGAAGATATATTTTTCGATCGGTAACACGATAGTTTGAAGTCCGGCAGCGATCGACATTAGGTACAGCGCATCCCACCTATTACTAAACTTATCGATCGAACATAGCCCAACAGAAGCGACTATTAATGAGAAAATCTCCAGATAATTATTTACAGCAATTAAATATCCAAACAACCAATAACTAGTAACAATTAGAAAGATCGGAGTCAGGTTCCAATAAGCAGCAACGGTAACATAATCACTGCAATCTAGAGCACGAAAGTAGAAGAATTGACTCAGTAGGATACGATCTTTCTCAAACGATCGAAGATAGTATCTAGTCTTCTTTTAACACCTTGTCTCTAGCTGAATTTTCCCTCATAATTTAGATAGTGTTATCAATACCCTAACACACTAAATAGCTCGACCCGTTGGCGGAGCCTCTCGGAACGAGAATCGAGCATAAAATATGCCAATTGCTTGATATTACAGATTATGTATATTCCAGGTTATTTATTATCCAATATAAAATTACCGCTCGGAGGTCGGGTTCGAGTTGTTGGGTGGATGATGCCGTCTCCCTCACGAATCGCCCTAGCTCCGATCCGAGAAATAGACGGAGATCGCTCAGTAACATTACTTGCACGAGCTACGCAATATTACTGAGCAGGAAAAATAGATTATGCTACACTATTAAAAAATACGCAATTGTAATCAGACGATCTGTTCGGACATAGAGGAGTCACGATCGAATGACTGTCCGAACAAACCCAGCAAAGCTAATGTATTAAAACATACAAGCTAGTTTGCACTGGTGTTCGCAGTAAATTTGACTATTATTCATTCTGATGGCTCAGTTATAACTATGTTGACCAATCTGATCTCTATAATCCATAATTGTTCGCAAGAGGAAGACATTCTCACTGCTAGTGTAGAAAGCGTCAAACAAGCTCTGGAATGCGATCGTGCCGTAGTGTATAGCTTACAGCCACAGAGTTTAGGGAAGGTTGTCGCTGAGGCGGTAGCTCCAGGATTTCCCCGCACGATCGAAACAACTATCGAAGATCCCTGCTTTCTATCGCGACATATAGATACTTACCGCCAGGGGCGAATCAATGCGATCGAGAATATCTACGAAGCACGGATTGCACCTTGTTATATCGAAACGCTCGAAAAAATTGCAGTTAAAGCTAATCTAGTCGTACCGATTTTGTTACCAGACGGTCAGCTATATGGCTTATTAATTTTGCATCAGTGTTCCCAACCTCGGAGCTGGAAACCCGAAGAAGTTGCCCTCACAGCCCAACTGGGATTACAAATAGGTTGGGCATTAGACAATGCAGTGAGATGGTCGGAGTGCCAGAAAATTCACTCCTCGCTCGATCGGCAAAAGCATTATAGTGACCTATTAGTAACGGCTACCCGCAAGATTCACCAAGGCAACACTCGCGTTGAAGTATTGGACATCGCTACCGCTCAAGCTCAAGCTATCTTGGGGTGCGATCGATCGTCTATGCGTTCTCCCAACCAAATCAAGGTAAGATCGTCGCTGAATCGACATTACCAGCTTTAGCACCGATTAAAGGGATGACGATCCAAGATCCCTGTTTTGAACCTGACTATATTGACAAATATCAGTCTGAGGGAGTCCAGTCGATGGATAATATCAATACAGCGGGAATTAGTGCTTATTTTATTGATATTTTGGCAAAAATTGCAGTCAAGGCAAATATCACAGTTCCAATTCTCGGTAGTTACAACGAGTTATTTGGATTGTTGGTAGTGCATCAATGTTTTAACTATCGTCAGTGGCAAGATGCAGAAATAGAGTTCCTCAGACAGATTGGAATTCAAACTGGTTTGGCTCTGCTCAAAGCACAGTATCAAGAAGAAACAATCGTGATGAAATCTTCGCTCAAGCGAGCTGGAATAGTCAAAGAAACAATTGCTACTGCCGATACTCAAATCCAGCACGTAAAAGAGTCGATAACTAACTCTGTCCAAAATCTAGATGAAGCAAAACATCTGATGCGCTTACTCAGCCATGAAGTGATTAACCTCACCGAAAAGTTTTCTAGTGAAGATATCAACCTAATTCGGATTATCGCCAAAAAATTGCAGAGTAATACTGACACAGCCACAGTTGGAACGCTCTCACTGCAATCCAATGTTGCCGAATTAGAAACAGCGATCGACTCAGCAATTAAAGTATATAAATCCCGAACTTATAATTAGTAGACCCCTTGCTAAAATTCGGGGCAATTCACATACTCTCCCAATCCTTATTTTCAAGCATTATCAAAATTTAAGCCAGCAACAAAATCCGCATAGACGGACTAACTAGATTAGTCTGTGTATGCGGATTTTTTAGGTATAGGTCAGACGTTTTGTCTTCAAATCCAATTTTAGCATCAAACTTATCTTACTTTTGAGTAACTGCCAATTTCTTTCTCATCCGCACAGCGGCTGTCCCACCAACTAGTGTCCCGATAATGGTAAAAGGTTCGGGGACTGCTGTAGTAGGAGGAGGAGTAGGAGTCTCGGTAAATGTCGAAGCCAAGACACTATATCCGCCTGCTCCACTACGACTAGAAATATCATTGAAATTCATATTGAATGAATCTGTGTTCACCGTACCAAAAGAATTGGACACAGTAGTACCCACAGTCCCACTGGCAGCGAAACCTACAGAGTTACCATTAAACGTACGTAAAAACTGGGAACCGTTTCCAGCCTTGACGCTCGTACCATTGGTAAAAGCAAAAATAAGATCGCTATTAAGCGTGTAGGTATTTGAGGAACCAACTTGTGTAAAAGTTGCTGACGGGGAAGAATTAAGACCGTAAACAGTATTAGTCGGGAAACCTGACGTGCCAAAGTCACCAGTAGCTGAACTGACACTGACTATTGGGGGAATGTTATTGCTGAAATTGACAGTAAATGATGGATTACTAGCGTTAGCAAAGAAATCACTTGTTGCGCCTGTAAATGTCAGTGCTCCGTTGTCGAGCCTTACAGCATGAGCTGGTGCCGCCGCAATACCAACGCTTGCGCCGATCGCGAGTGTGCCGATCGCGAACATTTGCGTTAAACTATTAGACTTAGGAGAAGTTTCAGTCGAGTTAGATCCGGTGTTAAATTGTTTAACTTGCATATTTAATCTTAATTCGGGGTTTTCAAGACGTTAGATTCTGGTTCTGGCGCATCTCCACACCTGGACTCGACAATGTACGCGATTGTCAACCCAGAAAGTTTTGCAAGAGCTGAGAGCTTACTCTCAATTACTGCAAAATATCAGTGAAGATATCTACTGTTAGACTTAGGATCGGCTCACTAATTACAACTGCACTGTCGGCATGTAACGTCAAGCTCAACTAAATCTAGCGTATGCAAGCTTACGTTCGCATAAAGTTTAGACATCTACAATGTCTTTCGAGCCAAGTAGGTCTAAGCTGTAAAATTTCTTGGTTGACAACTATACTTGCTGAGATGAATGTAGTCTATTAAATAAATAGCCAGCAAGCAGGGAATCCACATCTAATAATTAGGTAATTCCACACTTGTGCAACCGACAACATCATGATATGCAGCTACGCTAAATTGCCGATCCGAACGTCCGAGATTTGGCGTAATCACCTCAGTAATATTACTGAACTTGGGATGTTCCCAAATTTGAGCGGTAGTAATTGTCGCTACCAAAAAATGTTGGTTTTGGTATGTTGGCCGATCGATCGTGAGATCGATATCCACTACAAAGGGGTAAAGTCTAGGCACAGCTAGATTTTACCCCTTGATTTTTGCAAGATGTAAGTGAACTTATTTTTGATAGGCTCCCATCGGTTCTTTAATCAACCGAATGTACAGATGACGGAAAGTAGATTTAATCACTCGCGGGAGGGCAAAATCGATCGGCATCAAAGCTTCTGGCAATTTCCAATCGCTACAACTGAGATCGGCTGGGCGCATCAGGGGAAACTCGATCGAGTCCAGCGCGGGAGCTAATCCCAAGCGTTGCGCCGCAGCCGCAGTCGGTACCAAGTGCGCCTCCACATTCAAAACTGCTAACATAGCGACATCGAGAGCAAATACATCCGCAGCGGCACCTAAAACGCCCAATAACCTTGGTTCGCCACTACTGGGGCCATTTCCTTCATGACCGACGATCCCATCGATGATAGTCAGATTTGGGTCGATCGCGCGAGCAGTTTCGACGAGCATTTCACCAAATCTCTCGGCACTTTTACCCGCTTCCATGTGCCACCAAGCTTTCATCTTGCCAGGAACGCAACCAAACAAATTTTTTACGCCCAGAGTCATCGTGAGCTGCATGTGTGATTTGACTTTGGGTAAATTAATGACCACATCAGCTTCGATCGCTTCCTTACTCAGCAGCAGATGATTAAACTCTGTACTAGCTGTGTTGTAACGTTTGCCATGAAATTCAACTACAGGTAAATCTAATTCCGCCATCATCGGCAAATAACCATTGGATTTAGCCACTCCCATCGCACTCCCAAAAGCTGGACTATCGCCAAAAAATGGTTTACCACCAGCTTCAATCACTAACTCCGCGACACATCTGACTAATTCGGGACGAGTGACACATTCTTTGGTCGGACGCGCACCAGTTAATAAGTTAGGCTTGAGCAAGACTCGATCTCCAGGTTTGACAAAAGCACCGATGCCACCCAATGGGGCGAGTACTGCTGCTACTGACTCGCGCAGTTGTGCGGCTTCGTAAGATGTAGCGCGAATCAGGCTGACGGTTGGGGACATAGTTAATAGTTGATAGTTGATAGTTGATAGCGAGGGTTTTAAGGTGGGATCTAAATCCCCATCCTAAAAACCCAATTATCAATTATCAATTAATTTAATCAGTCAGTGTAGCCTTTCATCTGGATCGTCGCTCGTAAACAATCCGAAACCGTCTAGCTGGAGTAGGATCGAAGTGGTCGATCGAATCCTCAAAAGATCGCTGCGTTAGCCCAGTATCGACAAATCTATTTAACTCATCCTTGGCAAGTGGAAAGGGTAAATTCTCGCAAGCATCTTCAGGATCGCGACCGCGACAGACTACTAATAATTTACCCTCGATCGCAACAAAAGTACCGATGCACTCGATCGCCTTTGGGCGAATATTTGCAGGTAGTGCTTGAATGGTATAAATCTCAATAACGAGATCGAAACTAAACTTCCACTCGGCTGGAGCGGCAAATAAATCGATGGCTTGATAATTGACTGGCGATGTGGGAAATCGCTGATGACACCAATCAATCGCAGTTGGAGATAGATCGAATGCTGTTACTTTAGCACCGAGTCCAGCTAGATATTCGGCATCGTCACCCAGCCCACAGCCAACAACTAATACCCGTAAATCTTGGAGGCTTAATTGAGATCTTTTAATCCAGTCTAGCAGCCACGGATTGACAGATCGATCGGCCCACGGAATGGCATCGAGATTTCCTTGAGCTTCGGCATATAGAGTTTCAAACCATCCTGTGTAGTCGCTTCGACTATAGGCTGTGGTAGATAATTCACGAACGCGCGATCGAGAGTTAGTCATATCTTGTTTTGAGTAGCATCATGCAGCAACTCTAACCATTGTGACAAAATAAGAGTAGATCTCGCCCAACTGTCCAGGATAAAACGTTCATGCTCCGCCTCTCTGAAGTCAAACTCCCACTCGATCGTACTGAAGCAGATATTCAGTCGGCTATTCTCAAGAAACTATCGATCGCTCCTAAGGATCTAATTCGCTACACCATCTTCAAACGTAGCTATGATGCCCGTAAGCGTGGCGCAGTTTCATTTGTCTATATTATCGATGTCGAGACGACTAGAGAGCAGCAGTTACTTCAAAGGTTCAAGAAGGATAGTCACGTTGTCCCGACACCTGATACTAGCTATCGCTATGTCACCCAAACTACTAAAATAGAACAACGTCCGATCGTGATTGGCTGTGGGCCATGTGGGATGTTTGCGGGGTTATTATTGGCACAGATGGGATTTCGGCCGATCGTTTTAGAGCGTGGCAAAGCGGTACACGATCGATCTGTCGATACTTTTGGCTTCTGGAGCAAGGCAAAATTCAATCCAGAATCCAATGCTCAATTTGGCGAAGGTGGCGCGGGGACTTTTTCTGATGGTAAGCTGTATAGCCGGATCAAAGATGCCCAACATCATGGGCGCAAAGTCCTCGCGGAACTGGTTAGTGCTGGTGCTGCACCAGAAATCCTCTACATCAATAAACCCCATATCGGCACCTATCGACTAGTAAAAATAGTTGAAAATATCCGCCACACGATCGAATCTCTCGGTGGTGAAATCCGCTTCCAAAGTCGGGTAGAAAATATTCAGATCGAAGATGGGCAAGTCTGCGGCGTTACGCTGGCAAATGGTGAATATATCCCTAGCAACCATGTGGTTCTTGCCGTCGGACATAGTGCCCGCGATACCTTTGAGATGCTCCATCACGCGGGAGTATTTATCGAACCCAAGCCCTTCTCGATCGGGTTTCGTGTCGAACATCCCCAAACAGTCATCGATAAATGTAGACTGGGATCTCAGGCAGGACATCCGATGCTCGGTGCGGCTGATTATAGCTTGGTACATCACTGCAATAATGGTCGATCGGTTTATAGCTTTTGTATGTGCCCTGGGGGGCAAGTTGTCGCCGCAACATCCGAGGTGGGGCGAGTTGTCACCAATGGGATGAGCCAGTATGAGCGTAGTGGCAAAAATGCTAATAGTGGCATCGTTGTCGGGATTACACCAGCGGATTATCCTGGTAGTCCGATCGCTGGGATTGAATTTCAGCGTCGATTGGAGGAGAAGGCTTTTGAGTTGGGAGGCGGTACCTACAAGGCTCCAGGACAACTGGTAGGTGACTTTTTGGCGGGGGTGCCCTCTGTGCAACTAGGAGCTGTCAAGCCGTCTTATAAACCAGGTGTAAATCTGTGCGATTTGAGTTCGTGTTTGCCCGATTATGCGATCGAGGCGATTCGGGAAGCTATTCCCGCTTTTGACAAACAGCTCGATGGTTTTGCCATGCACGATGCGGTGCTAACTGGCGTGGAAACCCGCACTTCATCACCGATTTGTATCAAGCGTGGGGACGACTATCAAAGTCTCAACACCAAAGGTTTATACCCCGCAGGTGAAGGGGCTGGATATGCGGGGGGTATTCTTTCTGCTGGTGTAGATGGGATCAAAGTCGCTGAAGCTGTGGCTCTGAGTATTCAAAAAACAGTCAATGTTTCCCGTAATCGATCGACAATAATTTAGGAACAGAGCCTTTTCATGATGCTCGATCGTCACTTTTCTGAGCTAACACCCAATCCTAACCCAACTTATTACTACACAGGTTATTGTCCCCAAAGTGGCGAACTATTAAGATTGCCACGCACACAGGAAGTAGAGCAGATTGCGCGTAATCTCATGGCGCAATTGTCACGAGATCGTCGTTCCACTCGTGAAGGTAAAATGTATGGCGTGTTATTGGTAGAGACAAATACAACCGAACATTACTCGATTAAGGCTTTTTCGGGGCTACTCAATAGTGAGGCTGTCGTGGCTGGATGGGTACCGCCAATTCCTGGGCGCGATCGAGTCGCGATCGATGAAGCTGCTACGCTGGAAGATCTAGCGACGATGAAGCAAGAATTAATCGATTTAGATCGAGCGACAGAAAGAGAGCAGTATCGATCGTTAACAGTAGAATTTACAGCCAAACTAGAAAAATTAGCGATCGCACATCGTCAGCGCAAGGCATTTCGACAGCAAGAGCGCGAAAGATTCGATCTCGCTGAGAGGATCGAACTAGTAGCAGCTCTCGATCGACTAGCAGCCCAAAGCCGCCAGGACGGACGAGAACGCCGTCAACTCAAACAAGAGCGCGATGCAATTTTACAGCCACTCCAGGTAGTTATAGACCAGCATGACGATCGAATTCGCCAACTCAAACAGCAGCGTAAAATCCGATCGCGTCAACTTCAGGAGCAGATGCACGATGCCTATCGGTTGATGAATTTTTTGGGGACATCTAGCTCGTTGCGAGAATTAATGCCCGCAGGTATTCCCACAGGGACGGGCGACTGTTGTGCGCCCAAATTGCTTCACTATGCAGCTACCCATCAGCTTAAACCGATCGCGATGGCGGAATTTTGGTGGGGCGAGGATCGTCAAGATAAGATTCAGGGTGAATTTTATGGAGCTTGTCAGGATCGGTGTCAGCCGTTGATCGGGTTTATGCTGGCGGGGTTGTCAACGCCATCTAATTTGGATTTGTCGATCGTTTATGAGGATGAATATCTAATTGCTGTTGATAAACCTGCGGGATTATTGTCTGTACCTGGGCGGACGATCGATCGACAGGATAGTGTGGTGACTCGGTTGCGATTATATCCCGAAATTTATGCCGTTCATCGACTCGATCGAGATACTTCGGGGCTATTATTATTAGCACGAGATAAAGTCACTTATCGCCATCTGAGTCAGCAGTTCGAGCAGCGACAGACATATAAGGTATATGAAGCAATTTTGGGCGGGAGAATTGACGTAGAGCAAGGATCGATCGAGTTACCATTATGGGGCGATCCTGTCGATCGACCGCGCCAGAAAGTAGACTTTAATTTAGGTAAGCCCAGTCTGACGAAGTTCCAGGTATTGGGGCAAATCGACGGCTACACGCGAGTCGAGTTTTTTCCAGTCACGGGACGGACACATCAATTGCGCGTCCATGCAGCCGATCCTCAAGGGCTAGGGGTGACGATTTTGGGCGATCGGCTCTACGGCTGTCAGGCAGATGTCGAACGATTGCATCTCCACGCCAGAGAACTGAGTTTTATCCATCCGCAGACATTTACACGAGTTGAGATTCAAACTCAATGCCCGTTTTGAATATAGGATCTAATTGACTATCGGTGCAATCGACATTGATGAAGGGCGGGCATGAAGCGGCGTTTTTATGCGGGGGTTCCCCCCGCATAAAAAAACGACAAGACAGCACCGCCCCTACCGGTTAACTTTACTCACTAAGCTTACTCACCAAGATGTGTAGGGGTGCCCCTCGTGGGTACCCTCACCATCTAGAACATAGCACTTGTTCAGATCTATGAGATATCTTCTTTATCCAGCTTGGCTTTGGCTAGCTTCCGCTTGAGCGCGACACCATATCCCGCACTAAAAAGTGTCCCCAATACTGTAAATGGTTCGGGAACAGCCGTAGCACTAGCTGCACTAACATTGATATTGTCAAACTGATGGAATGGGCGAGCTTGAGTCCAGTCAACAGACACTAAATCAGTGAAGTTACTAAAGTTGAATGTTGTCAGACCTCATGCACTACTGGTAAAGGTTTGAGCGGTAGTACTATTATCAGCGCTCAAACCGCTAAAGGTGACAGGTGTTGAGGTACGACTATTAAGAAGATTCGCTAGGTCGATCGATGATAGTGTAAACGCACCACCACCAACTTGGGTTAAACGAATTACTCCATTAGCAGGATTGTTAAAAAGAGCTGTCGAGCCTGGGGATGCTACCGATTGAGTACCCCAAACGCCGAGTTGAAAACGTTGATTGCCGACTTGACTAACTGTAAAACCATTTTCAGTGTAAGTGGTTCCTACATCATTAAGAATAGGATTGTTCACTGCTAAACTTTCAAAATTAAGAACGGCAGATTGAGCGGGAGCGGCAGCAACGACAGACAAAGCTGAAAAACTAGTCAGCAACAAGGCTTTAGCGATTTTGGGCGGGTAAGTTGTTGCATTGTTTTTCGGGGGATTAAGCGTAAAACGGGACAAAATTGAGCTGTGCTGCAAGAACATCAGGCGCGGCAGATCGAAGATCCATTCGGAGCCAAGTTTTTGTAGCGTCTAAAGGATACTATACCCACGTTGAGATCGCAAGTATCCATAAGACTTCGACAATCAAACAAGGATAACTAATAAACTTTGTGGTACGCGAGGATCGAATTACCATATTCTGCTCAGACTTAGCACAAAACCTGGCATCACATCCTCACAGCTAATTGACAGTGGTGATTCTAACACTTCTATAGCTTGCTCTAAGCGATAGATCTCGACCTTTCGATCCTGGGGATTGACAAGCAGCCCCAATCTTACACCCAGCCGCTGGTATTCAGTCATTTTGGCTCGAACGGTGCTCAACCTGTCAGTAGTCGAACGTAACTCAATCACAAAATCGGGAACTACTGGAATAAACCCGACGATATTTACGCCTTCCAAACGAGACTTTTCAATCCAAGATACATCTGGCGATAGTTTCCCCCCATCGATTGCTGTGAAATCATAGCCAGTTGAAGAATCAAATGTTTCGCCTAGATTGGTGAGATCGTTCCAATTCCAAACTCTGGCAAACAAACTCCCATTTCTTTTACCAGTCTCACCACCAGTCGGAGCCATTACAATCAATTCTCTATTTCGGGTCAATTCAAGGCGTAGATCGGGATTATCAGCACAGAGAATATCAAATTGTGCTGGAGTAACCATCAGAGTTGTATTGCTGACATCAAGCAATAGCGATTTAGTATTTAGGGGTGGGGTAGGAGTAGTAGCAATCGTCATAAAATTACCAAACGTTTGCGGTCATCAAATTATATCACTTTTCCCCTTTTCCCCTTTTCCCCTACTGCACCATCCAATTTAACCGCCCACGAGCTGATTAGCCACTCGGTTTCTGTTAGAGTGAGATCTGAGAAATTCAAATATTGTAAACCTAGCATGGCAGAAACTCTATTTTTTAATGCCCTACGTGCCGCGATCGATGAAGAGATGGCGCGGGATTCAGCAGTATTTGTGATGGGTGAAGATGTCGGACACTACGGCGGTTCGTACAAAGTTACCAAAGACCTCTATAAGAAGTATGGAGACATGCGGGTACTAGACACCCCGATCGCCGAAAATAGTTTTACAGGGATGGCTGTAGGTGCTGCAATGACTGGATTGCGCCCGATTATTGAAGGGATGAACATGGGCTTTTTGCTCCTTGCCTTCAACCAGATTTCCAATAATGCGGGGATGCTCCGCTACACATCTGGTGGTAATTTTACAATCCCCCTAGTCATTCGCGGGCCTGGTGGTGTGGGCAGACAATTGGGTGCAGAACACTCTCAACGGTTAGAAGCTTATTTCCAAGCCGTGCCTGGTTTGAAAATTGTGGCTTGTTCGACTCCCCGCAATGCTAAAGGACTCCTAAAATCGGCAATTAGAGACGAGAATCCGGTCTTATTCTTCGAGCACGTCTTGCTCTACAACCTCAAAGAAGACTTACCAGATGAAGAGTATCTATTGCCGCTAGATCAGGCTGAAATCGTCCGCCCAGGCAAAGATGTCACCATCCTTACTTACTCGCGGATGCGTCACCACTGCACCCAAGCGATGAAAACCTTGACAGAGAAAGGTTCTGATTGCGATCCAGAAATTATCGATCTAATTTCACTCAAACCGTTAGATATGGAGACAATTGGGGCATCTATTAAGAAGACGCACAAAGTAATTATCGTCGAGGAGTGTATGCGGACGGGGGGCATCGGCGCAGAATTAGTCGCCTCGATTAACGATCGTTTCTTTGATGAACTGGATGCACCTGTCTTGCGGATGTCGTCACAGGATATTCCCACGCCTTACAATGGAAAGTTAGAATACCTGACAATTATTCAACCACCACAGATCGTTGACGCGATCGAAAAAATGGTTGATGGCAAACTGTAGCACAGCAGGGAGTCAGTAGTTCGGAGGGATAGACAAGTAATTTTCGATCGATCGTCTGCCCCTTCCGAACTTCGAGCTACATTTAAAATAACTAAACTTTTATATTTATTATGCAAAAACAGCGAGTTATTTTAGGCTTAATTATAGTCTTACTGATCGCTGCGATTACTCTGCTAGTCAACAAGCCCATGCGCTTGGGACTCGATTTACAAGGAGGTTCGCAACTAACTATTCAGGTGAAACCAACCAAAGATCATCCTACTATTACGCAACTAGATCTCGATGCCGTTCAAAAGGTGGTCGAAAATCGGATCAATGGTTTAGGTGTATCTGAAGCACTGATCCAATCTGCTGGGAATAATCAGATTTTAGTCCAGTTACCTGGTGTCAACGATCCTCAACAAGCAGAAAGAGTTTTGGGCGGTACCGCCCAACTCGAATTTCGCGAACAAAAAGCGGGGACAGAGGGACAACTAGGTGCAGAGTCGGCTGTATTGAGAGCAGCCAAAGACCAGCAAGCAATCCTCAAAAAAACTAAATCTACAGATAAGCAAGCGATCGCCGAAACTCAAGCAGCGATCGAGAAGCAATATACTGAAATTGATAAATTATTCAACAAAGCAGTAATTACTGGTAAACAACTTACAAACGCCAGCCCGCAACCTTTATCTGCGGACTCCTGGGAAGTGGCACTAGAATTTGATAGTGCTGGGGGTGAGGCTTTTGCGAAGATGACAAAAAGCCTAGCTGGAACTGGTAGATCGATCGGCGTATTCTTAGATAATGACCCAATTAGTACCCCAACTGTCGGCCCGACATTTGCTGGGACTGGGATTACTGGTGGTAAGGCGGTAATTACCGGAAACTTTACTACCGAAACAGCCCAAAATTTAGCCGTTCAGCTCCGAGGTGGTTCGCTCCCAGTCCCCGTCGAAATCGTCGAGAACCGAGTAGTTGGTGCCACATTGGGACGAGATAGCATTCAAAGCAGTATCTATGCTGGCATCGGTGGATTGGTATTGGTCGCCATCTTTATGGGTGTCTACTATCGCGTACCAGGGCTAGTAGCGGACTTTGCGCTGGTGATTTACTCACTGCTATCGTTAGCCGCTTTCAATCTGCTGGACGTAACCTTGACACTCCCAGGGATTGCTGGGTTTATTCTCAGTATCGGGATGGCTGTAGATGCCAACGTCCTGATCTTCGAGCGTACCCGCGAAGAGCTTCAGACGGGTAAAACTTTGTACAAGTCGGTAGAATCTGGTTTTCACCGCGCTTTCGATAGTATTTTGGACAGCCACGTTACAACACTGATTTCCTGTGGTGCCTTATTTTTCTTAGGTTCGGGACTAGTCAAAGGATATGCCGTGACTTTAGCTGTTGGGGTCGCAATTAGCTTTTTCACCTCTCTAACTTGTACGCGGACATTTCTGTTGTTATTAGTATTAGGTTTTCCAGCTCTGCGCCAAAAAACCCAACTATTCGCACCAAATGTACCCAGTTTAACTAAATAAATAAGACTCAACTCCCATGAAGAAATTCAGTGTTACTAAACAACGTAAATGGTGGTGGCTTTTATCCAGTGCTGTGATTTTGACAGGGATTATCTCGATGATCTTGTCATGGACAAATCCCGAGATTGGATCGCCGTTACGTCGAGGATTAGATTTTACAGGTGGATCGAAATTACAGTATGAATTGGACTGTTCTATTCCCAATAATTGTAAACGAATCGAAATTGCCACTGTTCGCGAAATCGTCAAAAATCAAGGTATTGTTGACCCGATTATCCAATTAGTAGGTAAAGATTTAACTGGACTGTCGATTAGAACCAAGGATCTGAAGGTTGATGCTAGAACTAAATTAGAAGCAGCTCTCAGTGAGAAAATCGGCAAATTCGATCCCAACAAAACCCAGAGTGATACTGTAGGGCCAACCCTGGGTCAAGAATTGTTTCAAAATGGGTTAATCGCGATCGGCTTGTCATTCGGATTGATCTTACTATATCTCACCTTCCGCTTCAAATTTGATTACGCTTTCTTTGCCTTTGTCGCCCTGTTCCATGATGTACTAATTACAACCGGAATTTTCTCGATTTTAGGTTTAGTTGGCGGCGTAGAAATTGATAGTTTATTCGTCGTCGCGCTCTTGACAATTATCGGTTTTTCTGTTAATGATACGGTAGTTATTTACGATCGCATCCGGGAAGTTATTAGTATCAATCCCGACCAACCGATCGATAAAATTGTAGATGATGCCGTCAATCAAACCATGTCTCGATCGATCAACACCACCCTGACAGTTCTGCTCACCCTACTATCGATCTACTTATTCGGTGGTGATACACTCAAGAACTTTGCCTTGTGCTTGATTATCGGCTTTACCGCTGGAGCGTACTCCAGCATCTTTATCGCCAGCACCCTGTTTGCATGGTGGCGCGAAAGTCATCCTCCCACACCTAATCCAGCCGCAATGAGTTCTGAATCTTAGCAGCCGATGGAAATATGTCTAGATTCAATCCTCCCGAACATTCACTATCCACATCAGATCCAGTTGAACTCGATCCGATTTTTAAAAACCAGATCGAGAATCTCTACCGTCTGACTATCTATCGCAGGTGGCTGATAATCGGGCTATTGTGGCTGACTGTCGGTGCCTATAGCCTCTGGGATCTCCGCTACCCGATTAGTCTGATCCAAGAAGATTTTACCTGGGCGGCGGTTAGATATGGACTTGCTTTTCAGCCAATTCCAGCTTTCGGCTTGTGTCTGTGTGTGGGGATGACGGCTACCACCCTAGTTTGGCAAAGTCGGAATCCGATTTGGGGCATACCCCAAAAGGAACAACAACGTTTAGCCCAACAAGTTTGTCATATTCGCCAGCAAGGTAGTTCTCACCCTCTATGGAAATTAGTCATAAAATAATAGATCCAGAGGGGCTTTGTCGATCGAAATCACTCGTGTTTTTATTAGCAAGCAAAACTCACCCATCCCGCAGGTAAATAACCAACAAACCTCATGCAATCCCCCACCCTCGACACCCAACATCCGCCCGAACCCAAACTAATCGATGCTTGCGTGCATTGTGGCTTTTGTCTCTCCACTTGCCCTAGTTACCGCGTCTTGGGGACAGAAATGGATTCACCACGGGGACGAGTATATATGATGGATGCCTTGAATCAGGGCGAAATAGACCTCACTCCTGCGGTTGTCAGTCATTTTGATAGTTGCCTTGGTTGTTTGGCTTGCACCACGACCTGTCCATCCGGCGTTCAGTACGATAAACTGATCGCATCGATGCGTCCTCAAATCGAACGCAATCATCAACGCCCGCTCGTCGAACGGTTATATCGACAATTTATCTTTGGATTATTTCCCTATCCAAATCGGCTGCGGTTATTGCTGATTCCGCTATTTGTCTATCAGAAACTTGGGTTACAAAAACTAGTCAGACAGACAGGAATAGTTGAAAAAGTTTCGCCCCACTTAGCGGGAATGGAGTCAAATCTCCCTGAATTATCGCTGAGTACATTTCAGGATACTTTACCCGCATTAATTCCCGCTCAAGGCACTCAAAGATATCGAGTAGGCATGATTTTGGGTTGTGTCCAACGGCTATTTTTCGATCGCGTAAATCAAGCTACTGTGCGAGTCCTCACCGCCAATGGTTGTGAAATTGTCATCCCTCAAGCTCAAGGCTGTTGCGCCGCCCTACCGCACCATCAAGGGCAAGAAGAGCAGGCGAAAGTGATGGCGAGACAGATGATTGACAATTTTGCCGATACAAATGTCGATGCAATTATCATCAATGCTGCTGGTTGTGGGCACACCCTAAAAGAATACGGCGAACTGCTCAAAGATGACCCCGAATATCTCCAACGAGCGATCGATTTCTCAGCAAAAGTTAAAGATGTCCAAGAATTCCTCGCTGACATCAAACTTACCACACCATTATCGCCTATCTCTACCGAAAAACTGACCCTAGTTTATCAAGATGCCTGTCACTTATTGCATGGTCAAAAAATCAGCGTCCAACCCCGCCAACTCCTCAAACAGATTCCAAATATCGCACTAACTGAGCCGTTAGATGCCGCACTCTGTTGTGGTAGTGCAGGTGTCTATAATATGCTCCAACCAGAAACAGCCAACGAACTAGGCAGCCAGAAAGTTAGAAATTTGGTTAATACCGGAGCGACGATTATCGCTTCGGCAAATCCTGGCTGTACCCTCCAAATTGCCAAACATCTGGAGCTGCAAGGACATCAAACTAAAATACTACACCCGATCGAGCTTTTGGATCTATCTATTAGAGGGGAATTAGTTGATTTGTCTTGTCAGTTCGATAAATTACCAAGTTAGTTCTACTGCACCCCCAAACTTCCGCATTTCCGCAAAAAACTTGCCCTGTGCGCCACCCTCTGGAAGCGTTGCCAGATAGACGGCGGTTTCAGCACCCTCCTCGGCTGTGAATGGCGCGTTAGATCCACCCATGTCAGTTTGCATCCAGCCAGGAGAGTAAGCATTTACCAAAATATTGGTGCCTTGGAGTTCCTTTGCCCAGAGTGCTGTCAGAGCATTCAGCCCAGATTTGGAAAGGCGATATGACGGAGCCAGTGGATAGTAATCACTCCCCATAGACGTGAGGGAAGCCATCTCAGTAGACACATTGACGATCCGCCCGTAGTTTTGCGCTTTCATCAACGGCATTAGCACCTGAGTGATTCGAGCCACGGCTAGAACATTGGTTGTCAAGGTTGCCAGCATCGTTTCTATTTTAACCGTGAGCAGGCTAGATTCTTCTGGTTGCATCGTGGGATTGACACCCGCATTATTAACCAGAATATCGACTCTGCCATAAGTCTGATGCACCCAGGTTGCAAACTGCTGCACACTGGTATCAAGCGTGACATCTAGAGGATGAAAATCCACTTGAATATTTTCCCTGGATAGCCGCTGTTGAGCCGCAAGTCCATCTTGCTCCTGCCGACTCGTCAGCACTACTTGAATATTCTCTTGCTGTGCTAGCTGGCGAGCGATCGCATAACCTAACCCTTTGTGGCTACCTGTGATTACAGCAATTTTCTGTGTCATGAGCGTTAAGCTTCCTTGAATAAATGGCTGCACAGTTATAGTAACAACCCCTAAAATATTAGACAAGTCAATATTTTAGATAGTTAGCATCAATGAAATCGATAAAACTAGCCGCGATCGACTTAAACCTTTTGGTTGCCTTTGAAGCCCTTCTAGAGCAGCACAGCGTTACAAAAGCTGCCGAGCAGCTTCAGATTGGTCAACCTGCCATGAGTGCAGCACTCAGTCGTTTACGTATTTTGTTTGAAGATGAATTGTTTGTGCGGTTGGGGCGACAGATGCAGCCGACGCTCAAAGCCCAAGCGATCGCCCCAGGTATTCTGACAGCATTGCAACAAATTCGCCAAGCCGTTACCGCCAGTCAAACCTTTGAACCATCGGTTAGTAGTCGCACCCTTACTATTGGTAGTTCAGACTACACCAGCTTTGTCCTGATGCCGCCATTACTGGAGTTTAGTCTTCAAAAGGCTCCATCCATCAACGTTCGGATGATTGGATTTGAGAAGGACAGTATTGGGGATTTGCTAGAACAGGGGGAAATCGATGTGGCATTGGGTGTTTTTCCCGCTCCACCCCGACAAACGCAATGGGAACCGATCTTTGAAGAACGATTTGTGGGAATTGTGCGTCAAGGACATCCGGCTGTCCAGCAAGGAACCATGAGTTTAGAAACCTTTGCCCAGCTTCCTCACGCCCTCACAACTCTACGTCGAGATACTACGGGTGCCATCGACAAGGCGTTGAATGAGCAAAACTTAGAGCGTCGGGTTGCATTCACAACTCCGCATATGATGGTTTTGCCATTCGCGATCGCATCTAGCGATCTAGTTGCAGCAATTCCTCGACGCATTGCGCTTTGTTTAGCAACTGTATGCAATTTAACAATTTTTGAACTACCAGTCGAAACAAAGCCCTGGATGGTTTCTATGCTGTGGAGTACTTTGAGCGATCGAGATGAAGCCAATCGTTGGTTACGCAGTGCAATCAAAACAATTTCTCAAAAGATGGAGACAAGTTAAGCCAAAAATAATCAACCGACAGAAGTCGCAATAATTTGATGCTTCCTTTGGGTTCTATCTGACTATCCATTAATTTAGATCCACCGAAATATCCAGAAATTCCAGAGCCGCAGAGCTAAATCTGATTTTTCGATCGATAATCCCAGATAAATCGGCAACCAAAATACAAACGCAGCAGCAATACTAAAAATTGTAGTCAATCCGGCTGCTTGCCAGAATTTAGAACTACTCCGCAACCCCAAATCTACCAGCCATGCTAACCCCATAATGGCAAATAAGACAGCACCCATATAGTGATAAATATACAAGCAGCGAGTAACTTTTACCCAGGGTAATAAGTTGGCAGCATAGTTAACTACTATAAATATTGGCACATTTAACCGATCGATATTTAGTTCTCTAATTGGTTTTACTGTAAAGCCTTTGATAATTAACCAAACCGAGCCAAAAATTGCCACTAGAGCAAACCACCATAGGAGGGGATTTCCCATCGCATGGACATCATAATAATAGTCAGGTTTATACTGTTTAAAATAGTAAGCTAAAGGACGCATCATTAGCAGCCAAGTATACCAATTTGCACAGTAGGGATGGATTTTAACTCCATTACCAACTTTTTCATGGTAGTTGAGAATCGACCACTGGACATCGATAAAATTGGGTGTGGGGTTTTGAATCAGGTGGGGAACCCATAGTAAGCTATAGATAGCAATCGGGGTAACTACTAGGCAAATGACGATCTCAATTATACAAATGGTGGCGAATCGATCTAAGATTGAATTAGTAACAATTGAAGAGCGACGATCTGACCTAATTATTTGCCATAGCTTCGCGATAATTATTAGTACATATATACCCAATAAAAACCATAAACCATTCCATTTACATGCGGCTGATGCTCCAAAAGATATGCCAGCACCTATGAGTAGCAAGCGACGATTTTGAGTAGTCTTGCTAGCCATCACTACCAATAACTGTCCCAATAATCCAAAGAAAACTAAATAGATATTATTTAGAGCATAGCGAGAATCAACCAGAAATAATCCATCTAAACTAATAAATAATGCAGCTAAAAAAGCATAGCTCATTCGGTGACTTAACTGATAAGCTAAAGCTGCAACTATGGGCGGAATAAACGAACCAAACAAGGCATTCATCCACCGATAACTAAAAGTTGAATGCAGCGAACCTGTGAGAGTATTCGTGGTGTCCTGTCCGATCGGCAATCGATCGCCAATCCAAATGCCGATCGCGATTAAATATTGACTGAGGGGCGGATGTGAATTGAAGAATTTGGTATTAGTGAGATAATTATTCGCAAATTTAGCATAGTAAAATTCATCAAATACAAATACATTAAATCTCCCCAATTCCCAAAATCGTATCCAGAGCGATCCTAAACAAACGATCGCGATTCCCCAGGCAGCTAGCTTTTTACTACTTTCGGTGTCTAAATTTAATAACATTAATTAATTTATCTATTTAGATTGGAGCTGCCAAGGTAGCTGATGGTATTTGAGATAGTAGCCAGCACCGCTAACTAACACAATTAATACTGCCCCAATTCCTAGTGAATTCGGCAGCCAAAAGATGGCATCGATATGATTTAGTTCTCCAGGCTTTAAGTGCCAAGTCATTTGTCGATCGCTAATAGCTTTGACGCTGACGACATTATTAGTATTACCATTCTTGATACTCCAAGGACTTTGAAGACTAAAATCGAGATCGATAAAGTTATTTGGGGCAACAGAGAATTTTGGTTTGGGAGCGATTGTCCCTGTTAAAGGCTCTGCTAATGATAGAGAGCGGAGATCGATATCGTAGGTGAGATGATTTCTGACTACTAATAGGAAGTTGCGCTGATTTACCTGCATGTGAGCATTGAACTTCGAGCGGGTTTCCGCATTAGCCGCTGGATTAAAATATCGATCGATCTTAGTAACTAACTCCTGAGCATTATTAAAAGGAATAATTACTTGAAGTTCGCGATCGTTTACATGTTCTAAATGACCTTGTGCTTCGATTGTCCGCTGCTCGATACTGGCGATCCAGACTTTTACCGCATTTTGACTAAAACTATTTAATTGTTCGCTCAGTTGGATATGTTCGACAATTTCTCCAGAGTTGAGACTAGAAAAATTTACCCCAGTATCATACTTAACACAACCAGATAAAGCGATCGCGATCGCCCAAAACCCGATCGCTAGTTGTCGATCGATTAGGCTCAATAATCCTACTCGAACCGCGCCGATCCAGCAATCTATAAATCTGACAAATTTAGATTGACTAACTATAATTTTCATGTTTTGTCTCCTCATTGACAATCTTATCAGATTCGACTATTTTTATGACGGATTGACTACAAGTAATCAGCGTAGATCCAGGGTACCCATGAAGGGTACCCCTACACAATTAACCTGTAGGGGTGCCCTGTCTTGTCGTTTTTTTATGCGGGGGGAACCCCCGCATAAAAACGCCGCTTCATGGGTACCCTCAGATCTCTGCTATTATCTAGTTCTTATGTATTGATGCAAGATGTGAGCATACTCCTTTCCCGATCGAGAAACCGTCCATTCACCATTCACCATCCACCATCCACCATCCACTCACCACCCTAAATAATTTGTCACAAGCCAGAAAGTATATGGTATAATCGGGAGCTTTGCTACTGCTACCTGCGCCCTTCGTCTATGAAAGCTCAAACCATCGCTCGTGAGTTAGCTCTGCTAGCTCTACCCCAGTTATCGAAGGCGCAAAGGAAGTTGGCGCAAGCACAGCCGCGCGAATTGCAGTTGACGCTAGAAGAAATGATGCTCAACGCGATCTCTACCCTGCGCGAAGAGACTCAAGAGGCACTAGAAGCCGCCACCGCAGAATTGCAGCGCAGTAATGACAGACTGCTAAATAGTCAAACTAGAGCTAGTGACGTTGAGAGTGCTAGAGTGATGACCACAGCAGCCAGCGAATTAGTTCAAAAAGCGATCGACAGGTTGGGACACGCCTTAGAAATGCCTGAATTAATTAACAATTTCAATCGTCCTGATGTCCGTAACTATGCTCTACAATTATTGGTCAAAACTACCGAACAAACCGCCGATATCGACACACTTTTAGGTAAAAGTATTGTAGATTGGCAGCTAGGTCGTTTACCCAAGATCGATCGAGATATCCTCAGATTGGCAGTAGCTGAAATAGTTTATCTCGGATTGGAAGAACGGATTGCCATTAATGAAGCGATCGAACTCGCAAAACGCTATAGTGACGACCAAGGACGGAAGTTAATTAACGGTGTCCTGCGTCGAGTCACAGAACAATTAAAATCAGAGGTTTAGACTATAGCAACGGTTTCACCCACTGCTAGTATTTCCCCCGCCTTGGTAGCCGCCATAATTCATCCCTTATCCCTCATAATTTACTATGGTTTTCAATTGGTTTCGTCGGAAGTTCGATAAATCCGAATCCGAGCAAGTACCAGATTCAGAGCAGGTAGAAATACCTGCTGTAGTTGAAGACGAGCCAATAGAACCAGAGACTAGTGAGGCGGGGGCGACAGACTATTTAGCCTGGGCAAAAGCTGCTTATCAGAATATTCAGCAGCAGCAGGAATCATCATCAGTAGCGGTAGTCGAGGCGGACGAGACTAGCTCAGATACATCAGCTCCAGTCGAAACTACCGATCCTGAGTTACTAGAAACCGCAGGCATCAATGATGTCGAGCCAGAAACAACCGCACCTGAAGGTGAAATCGAGGTAGCGGTTGACAATTCTGCTCCAGTGAAGAAGGAAGCACCCGAAGCAACGCCAGTAGTCACCGAAAACATCCCCATTTGGGCGCGAGATGACCGTCAGCAGCGACTAGAGCAGCTCAAGGCAACGGCGATCGAAACCCTCGAACCAGAGGCACCCACGCCCGAAATCGCGCTCGATGATGACTTTTTGTGGTCGGCAAAAGTCCTCGCAGATCAAGGACGGACACCGGAGCAAGTATCTTTAGATGAGATTAACTGGCTCAAAAAATTACGTCAAGGTTTAGACAAAACTCGGAGAGGATTTGTCAATCAATTTAAAGCACTAATCGGACAAGGCCCACTCAATGCTGATGCGGTAGAATCGATCGAGACTCTACTCCTACAAGCAGATGTCGGTGTCGAAGCAACCGACTATGTAATTGAAACATTGCAGGCAAAATTACGCCAGGAATCCTTACCGCCAGAGGAAGCAGTCGCTTATCTCAAGCAAATTTTGCGCGACTTGCTCGACAAACCCCTGCAAGAAAACTACACTCAAGAATTTCTACCCATCCAGAACCAATTAAATATTTGGCTGCTGGTGGGAGTCAATGGAGTAGGCAAGACTACGACTATTGGTAAACTCGCCCATATGACTCAAGCATCGGGTTATAAATGTCTGATTGCGGCTGGTGATACCTTTCGCGCCGCTGCCGTTCAACAAGTACAAGTATGGGGACAACGCAGCGGTATTGAAGTAATAGCCAACCCCGGACAAAATACCGACCCCGCCGCAGTTGTTTATGATGCCATTAGTGCAGCTCAAGCGCGAGGAACTGAGCTACTATTAGTCGATACCGCCGGACGACTACAAAATAAGAAAAACCTGATGGATGAGTTGAGCAAAATCCGTCGGATTATAGATAAACAAGCAACCAATGCTCAGATAGAATCTTTACTTGTACTGGATGCTACTCTGGGGCAAAACGGTTTGCGTCAGGCGCAGGTATTTGCTGAAGCAGCAAAGTTGAGCGGAGTGGTATTGACCAAGTTAGATGGCACAGCTAAAGGTGGCGTAGCTTTGGCTGTAGTTCAACAACTGGGGCTACCAATTCGGTTTATTGGTGCTGGCGAGGGGATTGAAGATTTGCGACCATTTTCCAGCTATGAATTTGTTGAGGCTTTATTAAGTGGTTAGGAATGATAAATGATGAATTATGAACCACAAATTGCGTCAGTAGCTGCTCTTCAAGAACTAGTGGCGAGTCTCAATCGCCAACAAAAGAAAACCCACGAGTTACTGAGCAATTTAGGTTTTGCCCTACGGAGCTTTAAGAATCTCAACCAGTTTTTAGAATTAATTCCCCTGATGGTAACGCGGGTTACAGATAGTGAAGGCGGGGCAATTATTCTATTCAAAAAAACTGGGCAATTACAGATTCAACAGCTACATTGTCAGGGTGAAGGTAGCTGTAACGATTTGCGCCGACAGATCGAAGTAGCGATTATCAAAACCCTGACAGATGTATCTCCAGGCAAAGATATTAATTTTCAGGCGGACTTTTGGGACAAACTAGAAAGCAGAATTGAGCTAAATCTCGACTTTAGAATTAAAATTTTTAGAACGCCAATTCTACTCGAAAGTGGCGAGCGCGGTCGATTATATGTATTTTCGCGCAATCCCGCTTATGAATGGACTAGCGATCGCCAAAAGCTATTACAATTAGTTGCCGATCAAACTGCCGTAGCCATCCATAATGACGAACTAACTGTAGAATTACGCAAAAAAGAACGACTCAATCGCGAGTTGGAAATCGGTGCCGAAATTCAAGAACGGTTATTACCCAAGAAATTCCCCGATATTCCAGGTTTAGAATTAGCCGCTTGTTACCTCAATGCCAATCATGTTGGTGGGGACTACTATGATTTTATCCCGGCTAATTACGATCGACTCACCGACAAACCCAGCGAGATCGAGATCGCCAATAAATGGAGTATCACCATCGGCGATGTGATGGGTAAAGGTGTCCCAGCAGGGCTAATTATGACCATGACGCGTGGGATGTTACGGGCGGAGGTACTAAACGGTCATTCACCCGCACGCATCCTCCAGCACCTCAATCGGGTGATGTACGCAGATCTGGAAAATTCTAGTCGGTTTGTGACGCTGTTCTATTCCGAATACGATCCGGCTACTCAAATTTTGACTTATACTAATGCCGCTCACAACCCGCCCCTGCATTGGCAAGCAGCAACAGATCGGATGACGCAGCTAGATACCCCAGGGATGTTGATTGGGTTAGATGCCGATTCTCGCTATGAGGAAGCCCAAGTCCAACTGCAACCAGGGGATACAATTATTTTTTACACTGACGGCTTCACTGATGCCGCCAATCAGGATGGGGAAAGATTTAATGAGGAAAACCTGATCCAGACCTTTCAGACTGCCTGTCAACAGCAGCTAAGTTCCCAAGCTACCCTCGATCGCATTGTCGCGACGATCGATCGCTTCACGGGCGAAGATCGGTCAAATGGCGATGATATGACAATGGTAGTTATGAAGGTTAAATCGATCGATCTCTAACAGCCGATTATCGTTTGCCACCGGATTCAACCGATAATGAACAGACATTGATAACGAAACTTTGAACCGATGGATAGTAGCTTAATCCTGTCTAATATCTTGAACCCGCCAGTTTTATTCTTTTTCTTAGGAATGCTGGCGGTTTTTGTGCAGTCCGATCTGGAAATTCCCAATCCCTTACCCAAACTATTTTCGCTCTATCTGCTAGTCGCCATTGGTTTTAAAGGCGGACATGAATTGTTTGAAAGCGGTTTGAGTCCCCTGATTATCAGCACCTTAATCGCTGCGATCTTGATGGCCTCAATCGTCCCAGTCTACTCCTTCTTTATTCTCCGAATTAAGTTAGATAACTATAATGCTGCCGCAATTGCCGCCACCTACGGCTCGATTAGCGCGGTGACATTCATCACAGCAAGTTCCCTCCTTGACAAGATTGGGATCGCCTATGGTGGTCATATGGTAGCAGCTTTGGCACTGATGGAGTCACCCGCGATCGTGGTGGGCTTAATTCTAGTGCGAGTGTTTACAAAAAAACAAGCCGAGCTAGCTGCTGATAAAGACGAAAGCTCAGAAACTCCTTGGGGTGAAGTGTTGCGCGAGGCTTTTTTGAATGGTTCGGTCTTACTATTAATAGGTAGCCTAATTATTGGCGTCCTTACAGGTGGCGATGGCTGGAGCAAAGTCCACTTATTTGTCGAAAAAGATCTCTTTTATGGCGCATTAATGTTCTTTTTGCTAGATATGGGATTAGTAGCTGCCCGCCGGATTCAAGATCTCCGCAAAACTGGGATGTTCTTAATTAGTTTTGCAATTTTAATGCCGATTGCTAATGCTTTGATTGGGATTGTCATCGCCAAAGTAATTGGGATGGGGCAAGGTGATGCGCTATTATTTTCCGTACTTTGCGCCAGTGCTTCTTATATTGCCGTACCAGCAGCGATGCGGATGACAGTACCCGAAGCCAACCCCAGTTTGTACGTGTCTATGGCTCTGGCGATTACATTTCCGTTCAACATCGTTGTGGGAATTCCGATTTATCTACAAACTATTAAGTTATTGGGAATTTAGTTATGTTACAGAACGTCAAGAAAGTTGAAATTATCGTCAGCTATTTAGAAGTTCCCGCCGTATTAAAGATTCTTAAAAAGAATTCGATCGAAGGTTATACCGTGATTAATAATGTCTCTGGTAGTGGCGAACATGGCTACTCTGGCGATGACTTAATCACCAATAGCTATATTATGATTATTTGTACCAAGCTAGAAATGGCAGAACAACTATCGATCGCGATGCAGCCCCTACTCAAAAAACTCGGTGGGATTTTCATCGTTACCGATGCCCAATGGATTGCCCATTAAATAGTTGATAGTTGATAGTTGACACATAAGAGCCGAGGTAAACTCCAGGATCTTGTGTGTGAAGATAGATAGGGAGTTTTTGCGATCGAGAATTAGACATCGATCGTAAGAAGTTATTGATGGAGTGGACATTATTTAATTACAAAGACCAGCTATAATTACATAAATAATATTCAAGGATAGAAATTATGGCTGATATTGTTGATATCGCAGTTAGTGCAGACAATTTTAAAACTCTGGTAGCAGCAGTACAAGCTGCTGGTTTAGTTGAAACTCTAAAAACACCTGGCCCCTTTACAGTTTTTGCACCCACCGATGAAGCCTTTGCAAAACTACCACCTGGCACAGTCCAAACTTTAGTTCAAAATCCGCCCCAATTAGCCAGAATTTTAAAATATCATGTCGTCGCAGGTAGACTCACACAAGCAGATCTCGCCAAAGTTGATACTGTCACATCAGTAGAAGGATCGCCAATCTCGATCGATTGCACTAATGGATTTGAAGTGAAAAATGCCACAGTAATTGCTGCGGATATCGCAGCAGACAATGGCATCATTCATGTGATTGATAATGTGATTTTAATGGGGTGAAAGCAGCTAGCATCGAGAATGACAACGATTAAAATCGTGGCTAATGTTGCCTAGTCCGCCTGTCTTGTCGTTTTTTTATTCGGGGGTAACCCCCTAATAAAAACGCCGCTGTCTTGAAAAGGTGCTCTACTTGGGGAGACCCCAAGACCGCACTTTTCGCTACGCGGACTAATAAACTAGTCCACATCGCTCTCATCACTGGGAGAAGGGGAGCAATAAATACTCCGGCTCCCTCTCCCAGTATTTGGAGAGGGCAAATTTGCATTTTATTTAATCTTTATCCCTCACTAGCACTAATTGCCTCGGCTACCGCCAATCCAGCTAGATAAGCATCCTCCACTTTCCGCCCACGGCACCAATCCCCAGTACAAAATAGCGGCGCGGGGGTGTCGATCGATCGGTAAGAATCAGAGCGAGGGGACTTGGGAAAGGCATACCGCCACAGGTGGGGTTGCTGCCATTGACAATCTGGGAACCACGGCAAAAATCGCTCTTGGGCACGTTCTAACATCGCTCGGCTGGCAGATTCCATATCCGCTGGATTTGGGTATTGAGCGGCAAAATTTGCCGTACTCTGGAGCACAAAAACTGGCGGAGCTGGCTGGTGGCGTTTGCTACTATCCAATCCGATCCAACCCAAGATCGGATCGTCAGTACAAGTAATCGATCGCACTTGGGGATAGGCTGCTTCCCACTCAGCTAATTGAACGTCTGTATAGCCCGCAGCAACTGCGATCGAGGGATAATATTCGATCGCTCTCAAGTCATCTAGAAATTCTTCAGGCAAAATACTCGCCAAGGGCGCGAGTACATCTACCGCTTGGGGTGCCGGGATAGCGAGGATAACCGTACGGGCGAGAATTTCGGTGGGGGCACCTTCAAGTGTCAGTCGCCACAGGTTGCCATCGGCTTGAATCGAGATCGCGCGTTGCCCAAATCTGACATCGAGATCTTTGGCTAGGTATTTAGCAATTTGATTCATGCCACCTGGGGCAACATAGCGGGGGTAAATATCTGCATCGGCAAGCAGATCGCCACTTTTAGTCAAGGTATGAGTAGTATCCGTCCATGTCTCGACTATATTAGCAGCGATGAGTCGATCGAATAATGCTCTAAATCGATCGCCTTTGGGTGAAATATAACAAGTCCCTCGATCGACACACGTATCAAACATCCGCCGTGTCGTCAACCTTCCACCGACACCCCGCGATTTCTCAAAGATCGCGATACCTTCTCGCCCAGCAGCCTGAAGTTGATTTGCACAGGCAATTCCAGCCATACCAGCACCGACGATCGCAATTTCTAGAGGAGTAGTTATATTCAGGGATGAGGAGTTGATATTTATTAAACCTCCTGCGAAAGTAAAAACATCATTTTTTTGAGTATTATTTTCATCTATTATTTTCCCTCAAGCCTCAAGCCTCAAGCCTCAAGCCTCAAGCCTGACTTTCTTTCATGATTTCGAGCTAGGAGGGGTTTTGACGCATTTTTTTGAAGACAAAATAACCACCTAAACCCACTAATCCCAATAAAACCAACTTAGAAACAGGAGCTAAATACTGTTCGATCGAAGCGTAGTTTTCACCCAACAAAAATCCAGCAGTAGTCAACGCCAATGTCCAGATCGCAGTCCCCACCAGCGAATAAATAGTATAAGTGGCTAAGGGCATATTATTTATCCCCGCAGGTAGAGAAATCAGCGTACGGATACCTGGTACCATCCGCCCAAAAAATACTGCTTTCGAGCCATATTTATTAAACCAGTCATTGACTCGATCGATATCTTTAGCAGTTACTCTAATCCACTTACCATAACGATCTGTCCAAGTTTGCAATCGCTGATAATTTACCAATCGTCCTAGATAATACCAAGCATAAGTTCCTGCCATCGTGCCGATAGTACCAGCGAGAACGGCTAACCAAAAATTCATTTTGCCTTGAGCTACTGTAAAGCCAGCTAATGGCATAATTAACTCCGAAGGAATCGGCGGAAATAGATTCTCCAAGAACATCAACAGCCCGATGCCCCAGTATCCTAAACCACTCATTAAGCTATTAATCCACTCGACCATCTTAAATTAGTTGATAGTTGATAGTTGATAGTTGTGTGGGCGGGTGACATGCCCAGTATAGTTGATGGCGATTCGCTCGTTTTTGTGTAGGGTGTGTTAGGCGGTAGCCGTAACGCACCAAGATCGATCCCATCAGAGCTAATTGAGGATTGCCATCACACCCTTAATTACCGATAATCCTGACTTTGAATATCACTCAATCGTGCTTCAGGACGTTTGAACCTGTCGATTTGAGCCTCAAAAAATTGACGATTTTTCTCTAGATGTTTGGGATTGGGGTCATCCAATGGATAGAGCAAAGCACCGCGTAGAGCCTGAATTACCGCAGAAGTAACACAGTACATCGATCGCTGAAAACTCGTCCCTAACTGTACCAGCATATCATCCTCACCTCGACAATGTTGTTGATAATAATCGACCAAGTATTGGGGGAGGAAATGATACATATCATCCATCAATAATGTCGGGGGAATTCCCGCACTCCCCACGGGACTTACATCAGCGTATAAAATGCCGTAATGGAAATCTGCTTGCTCGGCAGGTACTTGCTCGGCTTGAGCATTGTAAGACTTAGTTCCTCTAAAAGGAGCAGTCCGATAAAATACTGCCTCGATGTACGGTAAAGCCGCTTCATATAGCCAGGTAAAGCCGCAGGATTTGGGGATGATTTCGTACATTTCCCCATTAATATAAACATGGTGATAAATCGGTCTCCCAGCAACGGCAAAAATCCCATTGATGAGGAAATTCATGGCATCGGGTACGGATTTGATTTCACCCGCATCATAGAGATCGCTCATTTCAAAGAAGACGGGAGCCATCACTTCCCAAAATAATCCTAAATTGGAGTAATAGGAAAGTACGCGCACCTGCTCGATAAACATCTCAGGAAATAGCTTGTATAGAGCCAGCATGGCGGGGTTGCCTTGAAAATAGGCTTTAATGGCTCGATCGGCATTTTGGCGGTATTCCTCTGTATCTAAATAGGGATCGAATTTCCCACCCATACCGCGATGCCAGTACATTGCCTGCATACAGGCTTCCGCAAACTCCATGTTAATCCGATCGTGCAATAAGTGATGGAAGAGTTTGGGCATTTTGCTACTGCGCCCGTTTTCGATGAATTCGAGCAGTTCGGGATGCGCCGAAGCTACACCTTTTTGCTGGATGCGTAAGTCGGCGGTGTCTCCTGCATAGTGGTTGGGTAAATCTAGGTATTCTTGAGGGAGGAAGTATTTGAAAGCGGGGAGGGGATTGAGGAAGACGCGCTCGGCGATGTAGAGCAAGTCGCGCCAGTAGAAGTCCATCGGTACGGCGTATGCTTTGTACAAACCGATGATTTGCATCAGGTTTTCGGGGGTGTCAGGGAGCATCGCGCCACCAGCTTCGAGGCGATGGATGATGTCGGCGAATTGGTGGGTGGAGGGGGGGAGTTTGGTTGCGGTTATCATGATTTTTTTAAGGCAGGCGCGGAGGGTTGGTTGGATGGGGTGCGGGGTATTTTTTAACGCAAAGGGCGCAGAGGGTTGGCTGGATGAGATGCGAGGTATTTTTTAACGCAAAGGGCGCGGAGGGTTGGCTGGACGGGGTGCGGGGTTGGTGATTTTTGACCGCGAAGTTCGCGGAGGGTTATTTGGTGATTTCGGCGATTTGGGTGGTGGGACGAGCGATGGTGGCGACGATCGCATCGGTGGTAATTTGAGTGTGAGAAATTAAGATATTTGGTTGGATGCCGAGGAGCACTATTAATGTGGCGAGAATGATTGCGGGAATCCGTTCGGCGGTGGTGACTTTGGGGAGGTAGGTGAGGTCGTCAGGTAGTTTGCCGAAGAAGGCACGATTGATGATGATGATGAAGTAGACGGAGGTTAAACCAGTACTCGCCAGACAGATGAGTGTGGCGATGGGGAAGGTGGCGTAGCTGCCTTGGAAGGATAGGAATTCACCGATGAAGCCTACCATACCAGGGATTCCAGCACTTGCCATCATGGTGAGGATCGACATTGCTCCGACAAATGGTAAGCCGCGTTTGGGGTTAAGTAAGCCGTGGAGTTTGTTGAAGTCGCGCATTCCGGTTTTGGCTTCGATAATGCCAACAAGGTTGAATAAGAGGGCAAGGATCAAGCCGTGAGCAACCATTTGGTAGACTGCGCCTAATACGCTCAAGGGAGTTGCGGCGGCGGTAGCCAGGAGTACATAACTCAAGTGGGCGACGGAACTGTAGGCGATCGTTTTTTTGATATCGGTTTGGACAATCGCGATTAAGCTACCGTAGATAGCAGTGAATACAGCGATAATTGCCAACCAGGGAGCCACAATTACCCAAGCATTAGGGAATAATCCCAAGCCAAAGCGAATTAATCCATAAGCCCCCAACTTTGAGACAATCCCGCTCAATAACATCGAAACAGGTGTAGATGACTCGACATAGGCATCGGGAAGCCAAGTATGAAAGGGCACCAAGGGCATTTTGATACCAAAACCAAGCAGGATGATACAGAGAAATAAAAGTTGTAAGTTAGCTGGTAGATGAGTTGCTGCTAAAGACTCATAATTAAAATTACCAGTCTTGGTAAACCATGCCCAGCTCAAAAAACCAGCAAGTAAAATCACCCCCGATAAAGCCTGATAGATCAGAAACTTTGTCGCTGCATAACCGCGTTTTTCTCCACCCCAAATTGAGATCAGGAGATAGAGCGGAATTAACTCTAACTCATAGAACAGAAAAAACAACATTAAATTCTGGGCGAGAAAGGCTCCAGTAACTGCTGTACTAACTAACAGCAGTAAAGCATAAAATAATCTGTCTCTTTCGACCTCCTGACTAGTTGCTTGCACCGCTAGCAAAACCAGTAAAGCATTGAGAACTATCATCGGTAAAGATAAACCATCAACTCCCAACTGATAATCCAATCCCAACGGCTCGATCCAACTAAAATGTTCTACAAACTGTAATCCCGCGTCCTGATAGTCGAACATAATTGCGATCGCGATCGATATCGCCAAACTCAACCCCGAAATAATCAACGCGATCGATCGACTAAAACTAGGTAAAATCCCGATCGAAATCGCCCCCAAAATTGGCAACCAAACAATAGCACTTAACACAACTCCAACTCCTCCTAAATAAACAACCGATCCTCACAAACCAACCCCTCAGTGCTCCTCCGTGTAACCTCCGTGCACCTCTGTGTGAAACCTCATACCCTCAGCATCACACCAATAAACCCATCATCAAACCCAAAACTATAATTCCAGAAAACGCCACCAAAATATAAAACTGAGACTGTCCCGAAGTCGTATATCTGAGCGTTTGTCCGCCAAATAAAGTCCCAATCCCAATGAAATTAACAAATCCATCGACAATATATCGATCGAACCAATTAGTCACCCGCGCACTACTCGCCACCAACAACACGATCGTTAACTGATAAAATCGCTGCACGTAAAAGTCATTGGCAAAAAAGTTCTGAACTGCTGGTATTGGTAACTTAACAGGCTTAGGAATACTATCGACACTATAAATTACACTGCTAATTGCAATCCCCGAAATACTCGACCAAACTAACAAAGGCGCAAACATATTATCCAATGCGCTCCAAGTAGGTAACATACCTAAATTTCGTAAAATAATCGGCAGATGACAGATCAGCACAGCCGAGCTAATTACGGGTAAACTAATCAACCAAAATGGTTCGGTCGATCGTTCGCTCATCGGTTTGACTTTACCTAAAAAGATCAGACAGAATAATCGTGTCAAACTAAAAGCAGTTAGAGTATTTACAATTAAAATCACTCCCACCAACCAAGGTTGCTCCAACCAGAGATGATCTACTAATTGTAAAAAGCCCCAAAATCCACCTAAAGGAGGCACTGCAATAAAAGAGGCGATCGCTACTAAGATCGCAGCACCTGTCAATGGACGGCGCGACCATAAGCCACCTAATTGCGTCAAGTCTTGAGTAATATTCGTCCAAATAATCGCCCCAATCCCCATATATAACAACGCCATCCCAAAAGATTCATTAAAGAGAATAAATCTAGCCGAATCTAAATTTTGGGTACCAATGGCAATAAATACCAGCCCGATATAAGCACTCAATGTATAGGAAAGTACCCGCTTCATATCGATCTGCGCGATCGCAATTAACGAACAACAAATTGCTGTTGCTACTCCTAAAACAACGAGCGTAGTTAATAACAGTGGCGATAGCGATATGACTGGGGCCAACTTAATTAATACAAACGCTCCCGCACCAACAACTACTGCATTCCGCAACACCGTCGCCGGAATTGGTGCTTCCATTGCTTCATCCAGCCACAGTTGGAATGGAATTTGGGCGCATTTACCCAACGGCCCCGCACTGAGGGATAAACCGAGTAAAAATGCCACTGTCGGGTCTAATTTAGCCGTTTGTGCCCAAATTGCTAACTCTGTAAAATTCCACGTTCCCGCGATAGGATAGATCGCAATTACCCCCATCAGCAAGATAATATCGCCGACCCGCTTTGTCCAAAAAGCATCTCTAGCTCCAGTAATAACTAACGATTGGGCAAACCAAAAGCCAACTAACAAGTAGGTAGCTAGAGTGAGCAGTTCGAGAAAGACATAGGTGAAAAATAGCGAATTTGATAGCACTAAGCCACAAATCCCCGCACCGAAACAATTCATCAGCGAGAAGAACCGCGCCCAACCCCAATCCAGCTCCAGATAACCTACTGCATAGATCTGGGAAACAAAATTGATGCCTGTGACGACAGTAATAGCCGTGAGCGTAATGGCGGAAATCTCGATCGGAAAATTAATATCTAGGGTGCTAGTATGCAGCCAACTATAGCTAATTTCTTGTCTGGGTAAATCCCAACCAGTCGTCAAGGCGAGTAGCGCATGAATAAACGCAACTCCTGCCATCAAGATATTAATATAACCTGCTGGTCTAGTTCCCAGTTGTCCTGTCCAACCAAATGACCACGGAAGTGCCAAAGCAGCTCCAATCAGTGGGTAGCAGGGAATTAACCATATAGTGTTGAGGGCGATCGAATCCATAGAGTTTATTCTATATTGTTTTGATTTAAGTCTTTTTTATTTCTATATTAGAGCGTAATCGAAAATTTATCGAAAAGATAGTGCCCGCAAAGACTTTTAACCGATACTTGCTCTAAGTTTTTCTTATTAATACTATATATATGCGCTGGTGCGTCACAGCTCGCACCTAACACACCCTACATCAACTTCATCCGCTTAGGATTGCTGTGCTTGGTCGATCGGTTAATTAGTATTGAGATCGCTATGGAGCGATCTTAGATCGGTAGCAAAGAGAGTGTAGGGTGTGTAGGGCACCTTGGGCACAGAGGATCTGATTTGGGATTGTTATATTTAGGATAAAATTACACTCGATCTGCCAAAATGAAAAAAGTGACAATCGCGATCGGGACATGGTTCCTCGGTATTCTGCTATTGATGGGACTATTTTTGAGTATTTGGATCGTCCTTCCCGCACCGATTTTTTCGCTGCTTCCCTTGAGCGTCGGCGCACCAGAGATTAGTCCTGGTTTAATTATTTTTAATGTTTCCATACCGATCTCATATTGGGTAATTCTCAGAATTGGGGATTACTACCAACCACGATTACTTTTTGTCAGCTTATGTTTGAGCGGTTTAGCTACGATCTTGAGTGCTGCACCATTAATCCAATTTTCCTCAGCGCAACAACAAGCCCAACGATCGATTGTTGCTAGTTTAGGGCAAGATTATCTCAACGATCTGCCGCCATCACTAACTGATAAAATGCGATCGCAACCCCTGATTATTTCAGATATCTGGGGCGGTATTTCCAGTCCCAAAGTGAGGGTCGATCGAGATATTCTCTTTGCTAATCCCGATGGCGTTCCACTCACCCTAAATATCTATCGACCAGCTCAAGTTGGTAACTACCCTGCGATCGTCTCGATTTATGGTGGTGCATGGCAACGCGGTAATCCCGATAGTGACGATACTTTCAATCGTTATATTGCTGCTCAAGGTTATGTCGTCTGGGCGATTTCTTATCGTCACGCTCCAACCTACCATTTCCCGATCCAAATTGAAGATGTGCGTCAGGCATTGACATATATTCAACATGCTGCGGACACCGAAACCAATCTCGATCGAGTTGCCATGATTGGTCGATCGGCTGGCGCACAATTGGCCATGTTAGCAGCTTACCAAGATCCACCTTTCCCGATTAGGGCCTTGGTAAATTACTACGGGCCTGTCAATCTGACAGCGGGTTATGAGGATGTACCGACTCCCGATCCGATCGAGTCTCGCGCTACACTTCGCGCCTTCTTGGGCGGTACGCCCCAAACTGTGCCCAAACTTTACCGCCAAGCTTCACCCATCAATGCCGTCAAATCCGCCTTACCAGCGTCTCTATTGATTTATGGTGGCAAAGACCACATCATTGAATCTAAGTATGGCAGCTACCTCGCCCAACAATTGCGATCGGCAGGAAATCAAGCCGTTTTTATCGAAATTCCTTGGGCGGATCATGCCTTTGATGCCGTATTTTCAGGCATAAGCAATCAACTTGCACTTTATTATACAGAGCGATTTTTAGCTTGGGCACTGGTGAAGTAGTCCGAGCGATAAGGGTAGAAATTAGACACCATCGCCCTCGGATTACTATTTAGAGGTAGAGTAATGCTCAGACAAACAACCAAAGTTATTCCTTTTGATAGATAGGTTCCGTAAGTACCGTCGGATAATATGAATTATATTATACAAACACTTTGCAAATAGGAAATCGATCGTGCCCAACCAATCCAACAACCCACAAAATAGAACCGAAGAAGAACGCAATCGGATCGGTGAGGAAGAATTGCAGTTTCAGCGCGAACGAGCAGCAGAAAATAGTGGTACTTCTAACGGGTTAATGATTGGTGGTCTACTTGCCTTGGCTGGAATCGGTGCAGCGATGGCTTATTACCTGAGCAGACCTGCGCCCACACCGACAACCATTATCAATACTCCCCCGAACCCCACCGCTGTGGTGTCACCTCCACCGCAGAAACAAACAACAATTATCGATCGAACGGTGGAGAAAGCTGCACCGCCACAGGTCAAAGTGGTGGAAGTAGAAAAACCTGTATTGGTTCCTGTCCCCTCTAAGCCAAAAGTCGTAGAAGTACCAAAAACAGTTATCGTTCCAGGCCCGACTAAAATTATCGAAGTGGAGAAGCCTGTTGCCGCACCTGCAACACCTGCCACGACTGATAAATCAGAGCCTGCAAAACCTAGCTTTAACCCTTCAGCGGCACCTTCCCCTACTGTTAGTGATTCTGAGCCAGTTAATGTTCCTTCCCCTGGCAATACCAACACGGGAAATAATTAACCCAAGTTGCTATAGATCGCAATGCCACCGATTAAAATCGGGGCTAACGTTGCAAAGTCCGCCTACGCGGACTAATACTAACAAAGAGCAGGAGTTTAAATCTCCTAACTTTTAGATGGATTGTTTTTAGGGTACTGGGCTGGTTCCCCACTGGTCTGGAGACCCGTCCAGTTGCCCATTAACACTGTTCGCTGTCAACTGTCAACTGTCAACTGTCAACTGTCAACTGTCAACTGTTTAAGGAGACGAGTGTGTACTGTCAAAAAGTATCTGCAATAAATCCTTATTCGTGTAGGGTTTGGGCAGAAAATATCGGCACCCAAAGCGTTTTGCTTGAGCGACTGCTTCCACTGAGCTAAGTCCGCTCATTGCTATTATTGATAAATCGGGATTGAGTTGGTGGAGGGCGGTGACGGTGGTAAGTCCGTCCATGACTGGCATCATCAGATCGATTAGGACACTGGCGATGTCGCGATGCTGGTTATAGATGGCGATCGCTTCGGCACCATTATTAGCAGTTAAAACTCGGTAATTATATGTCTCTAGCGTGGTTTTAATCAGCTCGGAAATGGCGAGTTCGTCATCCACTACCAAAATGAGCTGTTCCTGACCGGAAGGTAGTTCTGGCTCATTTTGGAGGGGCAGATCGAGGGCGTCGCTGGTGGGTAAATAGATCTGAAATTGGGTACCCTGACCTACTTGACTTTGGACATCCAAAAAGCCACCATGACTTTTGATAATGCCGATTACGGCTGATAAACCTAAACCAGTTCCGATACCGATTGCTTTGGTAGTAAAGAATGGATCGAAAATCCGATCGAGCAGTTGGGGCGCAATTCCCGTTCCGGTATCGGTGATGGTAATCTCGACATAATTTCCCACTTTAGCACTGAGATGAGTGCGGACAAAGGTATCGTCGATCGATCGATTTGTCGCTTGGATCTTGAGGATACCACCTTGGGGCATGGCGTCGCGGGCATTGACACACAGATTCATCAGTACCTGATGGAGTTGAGTCATATCGCCCGATACCGTCGCTAGATCGGCAGGAATATCTCGCTCGATCTCGATCGATTTGGGTAGGGTTTGCTCGACGATTTTTTGAATGTCGAGGAGGAGATGAGCGGGTTGGATCGAGACGTGTTTACCTTCGATGCCTTGGGCAAAGGAGAGAATTTGTTTGATGAGATCTGCACCTCTGTAGGCACTAGATTCGAGGATTTTGAGCAGATTTTGGGTGCGATCGTCGAGATCTGGCAATCTTAGTGGTAATAGTTGAGCGACTGATAAAATCGGTGTGAGGACATTATTTAAGTCATGGGCGATCCCACTCGCCAGGGTGCCGAGGCTTTCTAAGCGTTGCGCTCTAAAGAATTGAGCTTCAAGTTGTTTTTTTTCGGTAATATCCATGTGGATACCGATGGTGCGCGTCGGATGACCATCTCGATCGAGAAAGATACTACTTTTGACAGCAATCCAGCGAATGTGAGTCTCCAAACCGCCGATCCTAAATTCCAAATCTAACCCCTGCTGGAGTTGTAGTGATTCTCGATCGGACATGTTACTAGCATCAAGTGAAATGAGTGGCGGG
>NZ_JBGSQZ010000250.1:0-8735 GCF_041737865.1 Chamaesiphon sp. | reverse complement strand
CACTGTGTCTATGGAGAGAACGTTGAAGCCGCGCTGCGATTCTTATTTAACGCCATGACAGCTAAGACTGACAACTCACCTTTTCAAGGTATCCCTGCCGCAATCTATGCCGATAATGGGCCGATCTCCAAAAGCACTATTTTCCAAAATGTCTTGTCCTGCTTGGATATCAAGATCATGACCCACATGCCTAAAGGGAGTGACGGTCGGCGGGTAACAGCCAGATCTAAAGGTAAAGTCGAAAGACCATTTCGGACAGTCAAAGAAGCTCATGAAACGCTCTATCACTTCCAGCAACCACAGACTGAAATAGAAGCAAACCAATGGCTCCATCGGTATTTACTAGACCTCCTGCATGAATAGTAAAAGAGTGTGACAGTAGCTTAGAGAGTATGTGCCAGGGCATTAGTGACAAGTTAAGAAAATTAGAGCGTTGTCAAGAGGTTGAAGAAAAAGTGTCAAACTGTTGCTAGTCAAATGTTTGAGGCAATAGGCACCTGATGACTCGAAGCCGCAGAAGTAACCGAGACCACGCCAAAAAACAAAATCAACCAGGGGTGGCAGATGAAGTCATCGAGGCTCAATTAGAGGCTTTACTGACACCAGCGATATTTAGCCAAAGTCTTTACTACCGCCAATTGGGGCTGAGAAATCGGCTCTTGAATTTGCCATTGATGATGGCGGCAGTGCTCACGCTACTATGGCGGAATGTGGCAGGAGTTAGAGAACTGACTCGGATGCTGGAGCGAGAAGGATGCTTATGGTGTCAACCCATTCAGGTCAGCTGGGCGGGAGACCCGTCCAGCAGTCAACAGGCGATGGCACAGCGATTTTTGACCTGAACGGCTGAGTTATTTGGTAGAAGTTCAGGGGGTAGCAAAAATCAGAGAAATCTGATAGGGTAAGGCACATGGAAAAGACAGTGCCAGAACTAATAGCGGCAATCAGCCCAGAAGAGTGGGCACAAGTACCAGTGAGCGTCCTGAAACTAATCGAAGAATTAGTGAGGCGGATGGATAAGATTGAACAAGAAGTGGCAGCACTGCGAACAGAAAATGAGTTGCTCAAAGAACAACTAGCCAGAACCTCAGCTAATTCATCACAACCACCATCAAAAAATTCTCTAACATTTAAGCCAAATCGAAAAGAACCTACAGGAAAAAAGCGGGGTGGGCAAATCGGACACATCGGACATGAACGAAAACTGTATCCGGTAGAAGTGTGTCAAGAAGTAATCGATCACTACCCAGCGCAATGTAGTAAATGTGGGTCAGAAGTTAGTGAAAGCATTAGCAGCCAAGCATATCGACATCAAGTAGTAGAAATTCCGCCAGTACAGCCAATTATCACTGAGCATCGATTTCATCAAATAACTTGTAGTTGCTGTGGCACAGAAAATCAAGCTTCAATAATGCCTGAGATTATTGGCAAGGGCGGTTATGGAGCAAGAGTAGCAGCTTATGTGGGTTTGTTTAGTAGCCAGTACCGACAATCCTATCGCCAAATCCAGAAAATTATGGAGGCGGTGTTTGGAATTGAGATGTCATTAGGCACAATCAATAACCTGCGAACAGAAGTAAGTGAGCTAGGCGGGTCACCCGCCCAGCAAGCTGTTAGTGGTGCGGTGACAGATGCACAAGGTTATATTCAGCAACAACCGATAGTCGGAGTAGATGAGACAGGATTTAAGCAACGCAATGGAGACGGTCAGAATGCCACCAAGACTAGTGGGTGGTTGTGGGTGGCTGTAACGCCATTAATAATTTGCTTCCAGGTAATTTTAAGTCGAGCCAGTACTGCGGCTCAAACCGTCTTAGGTTCAACATTTGCTGGATTTATTACCAGTGACCGTTGTCCTGCTTATAACTGGGTGGACATTGCCAACAGACAAATCTGCTGGGCACATCTCAAGCGAGACTTTATTCAAATCTCGGAGCGAACTGGAGTAAGTGCGGAGATTGGCGAATCGCTGCTAGTGCAAGAAAAACTACTGTTCAATCTTTGGTATCAGTTCAGAAATGAACAACTCACTCGAAGTGAGTTAGTACAGGCGGTTGAACCTATTCAAGCTAAGTTTTTGAGTATTCTGACTGAAGCTGCGGAACTTCAAATTGATGGCCATGAAAAAACACCCCTAGCCAAAACTGTGCGGACGTGCCGTAATTTGTTGAAGCTGGAGATTGCTTTGTGGTTATTTGTGCGCGAAGAGGGAGTCGAGCCGACTAATAATGCCGCTGAAAGAGCGATTCGTCCTGCTGTAATTTGGCGGCGGACTAGCTTTGGTTCAGATTCTGCTGCTGGCAGTGAGTTCGTATCTCGTTTGCTTACTGTTGTATCGTCACTTAATCTGCAAGAACGTAATATTCTCGACTTTCTGGTTGAATCTATCTCGGCTGCCCGTTCTGGTGAAATTCCACCTTCTCTTCTGCCTTAGCCCTGTGAACTTCTACGTTATTTGAAAGAACATTCAAGGAATTATTACCAGAATTGGGCCGCAAATGGCACAGCCGAAAACAGCGTCCATTACCGCCAAGTATTGAATTTACGAGAGCAAAGTTTAAGCGAATTTGGGCATGTGATGGCTCAACATTAGAAGCAATCTTCAGGAAGTTAGAAAGTTTAGCCGATGTCCCAATTGGTAAATTAGCCGGAAAAATGGGAGTAGTAATAGATTTAATCACTAGACTTCCAGTAGAAATCTGGTTTAAAGAGAATGCCAAAGCGTCAGATATTAACTTTGAACCAGACATTTTAAATCTAGTGCAAGCAGGAACATTACTCTTACTAGATAGAGGGTTCTATCATTTTCAATTCTGGCAGCAGTTAATCGATCGGGAAGTTCAGATAATTACACGCCTGAAGAAAGGTGCGGCTTTTCAAATCCAACGTGTATTTACAGATAGCTATAGTATCCGTGACAGATTGATTAGAATGGGGTCTGGGACGGAGAAGGCACCATACATCACTCTTCGATTAATCGAAATTCGCTCAAAGACAATTTGGTATTCCTATCTAACTAGTGTAGTTGACCCATTAATTTTACCTCCCTATGTAGTAGCTGATTTATATGGAAGACGGTGGCGGATTGAAGAAGCCTTCAACACGGTTAAACGATTATTAGGATTGAGTTATTTATGGACTGGTTCAATTAATGGAATTAAGCTACAACTTTACTGGGCGGGAGACCCGTCCAGTGGGGGACTTGGCTATTTTATGCAGTTTTAGTCGATTTAAGTGATGCTGTTGCTGATGAAATGACTTTACCCTTCGACCGGATTTCTTTGGAAATGATTTACAGAGGACTTTATCATTTCTATGTAGCTCATAACAAAGGTTTAGCTTCCGACCCCATTAAATATTTTTCTGCTCCTGAAAATCAAGATCTAGGTGTTGTCAAAACTATCCGCAAACCCAACGTCAAATTGATTATTGCCCCTTTTCCCGAACACAGGCATCCTGACGACCCATTTTTCTTCCAGTCAGCTTCTCAAACTCTCTTGACAGTTAGCTTACAGGCTTAACTTGTCACGAATGGTGCCAGGGGGTTAAAGTCAGAAGAAGACCAGACCCAATGCAAAAATGCAATATACACAACTAGAGCAGCTATCAAATGGTGAATTTAAGCGATTATGTGGAGTGAGTAGGGGGACATTTGGGGAAATGGTAGAAATATTAAGACCACAATTAGACCGGAGTGGGAAGAGGGGTGGACAAGCCAAACTCAGTGTCGAAGACCAGTTACTGGTGACGATGGAGTATTGGCGGGAGTACCGAACGCAGTTTCATATTGGGGTCAGTTGGGGAGTGGATGAAACAACAGTCGGGAGAATTGTCCGCAAAGTGGAAAATATCCTGATTAAATGTGGTAAATTTCGACTACCCAGCCAGAGACACTTAATCAAAGCAGGGCAAGAGTTACAGGTAACAGTAGTCGATGCGGGGGAGGTAGAGATCGAACGCCCAAAGAACGGCAGCGACGCTACTATAGCGGCAAGCAAAAATGCCATACTCTCAAAGCACAAGTATTAATGGATTGGCAGTCAGGACAGATAATTTGTGTGGCGATTGGTACGGGTAAAACTCATGACTTTAAGTTGCTCAAACGGAGTCGATTAGCATTTGGGCAAGGTCAACTGTGTTTAGCCGATAAAGGATATCAAGGATTTGCCAAACAGTTTGCTGGTGCTTGCCTTCCCACCAAGAAGCCTCGTAAGCAGAGGATATCTAAAGCAGAGAAACAACATAATCGCGCATTAGCTAAACTCAGAGTGCGAGTCGAACACCTCATTCGCCGCTTCAAGATTTTTCGGATCTTTTCAGGAAGATATCGGAACCGCAGAAAACGGTTTGGATTGCGTTTTAACTTAATTGCTGGTTTGCTCAACTTTGGTACCAGCTTAATTTGGCAGTAAACCCGAACAAATTTGGTAAAATATTGCAGTGCCTCGATCGATGCTCTGTGAGCCACTCGAATCGAGAAAAATGGGTGAGTTTGACCATCTAACAGTGGTGCTGCTTTCCGACCCTGGCATTCTGTCCGCCCTTAGTGCTGCTTCTCATGGACTTGCGAAAGCTTGTTGAGGAGAAGGAAAAGTCATAATATCAAGTCTCATCTTTTTAATATGACATAGGTGGCATACCCACGCAACAAGGGTTCAGCTTTTATTTTATAGAAGTAGAGATTTTCCTCTAGCGGCAGTGCCGAAACGATATGTTGAGATTCAAGCTTGGTTTTTAGCTAATTTTAAAAGAACGTCAGCTCCCTAATTCTTGAAAGAGGGAGATTGATACTACGATAAACTTCTATAAATGTATTATTTGGTGGCAGAAGCTAATTAAAACTGAAATTTAGCTTCGATCGAGTCGCTCAGATTTATATTAAAAAACAAAAATTTTCCCACCATAGGGGTTTGGAGCAAATTTTGGACAAGAACTATGTAAAACTGACAAATATCTCTGCAATGTACACCTATCCTTTAATCCACCTCTGGCTCCGAAATCGCATCAGCCAATGTCTTTGCCGCCTTACCCTGCAATTGCTGTCGCCCGTCATCATAGCGAATCAGCGTAGCCAAATTCTTGTGCCGGGAATGTGCCTGAGCCGAGCGCACGTCCCCACCATTGAGATCCAATAGTGCCGTAATACTAGAGTGTCGAATCTTGTGCGGACTCACCACCCGATCGATCCCCGCCGCCTCAGCTAGTCCGCCAACGATCTGATACAGTCTATCTACACTCAGCCGCGTATCTCGACTAGAGACAAATAGAGCTAGACTTTTACTCTCACCCATCCTCGCCAACCAATCAGAAATCGCCTCAACCGTTGCTGGAGCCAGATCGATCGGTTCCTTATCGATTCTCCCCTTCCCCTTGAGCATCAATTTCGCCTCATTGGGATAAAAATCTGTTCGATCGAGTCCACAGACTTCAGCACGCCTCAGAGCATTGTCCCACAGCAACCGCAGCATGGCATAATCCCGTTTACCCATAATGGTCGTTCGATCGATTCCATCGATTAATAGCTGAAATTGGTCGATCGAAATGCCCCTAGTATCTTTATAAGTCTGAGCCTTCACCGACTTGATATCGTCCAATCTAAAAGCACACAGTTTACGCTTGGCAGCATGAGTCACAAAAGACTTCAAAGCCGCCAACCGCGCATTCACCGTTCCGGCTGACAACTGAGCTGCCAGCAGATGTCCCCGATAGGCAATGACATAACCAATGGCATCCCATTCGGGGAGTTGGAGAAAAGCTAAAATCGTCTCTGGAGAAACCGATACTTGGAATTCACGCCGAAAAAAGTCTCTGAGTCCTGCTGCATAGGATCTGCGTGTAGCTGGAGATATTTGCAGTTGGAGAAATTCATCCCAGACTCCTGGCGCAATAGGTTTGACGGTCAACTGAGCTTCGGTCGAAGTATCTGAGACAATAGAACTGGTGCGAACGATCTTAATTTCAGGAAGATTAATCAACTTCACTCACCATCCACTTGAGAATACCCAAAATTCGGTCGATCGGATCGAGTGGATATTCAGTAACATCGATCGTTAAAACTTGCCCCGTCAGCTTGAGAAACTGCCACATCGTTCCGGTGGTGACGCTGCCATAGATCGTGGGAATTTCTTGTCCATTAGCTTGATTGAATTTCACAGCCGCAATCATTTCAGCCGCACATTGCCCCCAGCCAGCGTTCAATTCCCCTTTCTTAGCTTCGATGATGATAATCGCTGGGGCTTCGATACTCACTTCGGAAGTAGAGCGGGTGAGGAGAAAATCACACACTCCGTTCAAACCAGACTCTAGATCGATACTGAAGTCCGTACCCGAAAAGAAACTGACCTGACGATCGAGCAGTTCCCGAAATTCAAACAGCAATGGAGCGATGATTAGCTCCGAACGCACCTTCTCAGTCCCCAAGGTCACAGCCAGCGGAGCTGACTTTGCCAATAGAGTAGTTAACCACTCACCAGGAGTAAGTCTCGGTACATCACTAAAGAACGGCTCCGTGACGACTTCGATCTGAAATTGCCGCTTAACTTGAGCGATCGTGAAGCTGCTGTAGGGCATAGCAATTAGCTGTATAATTCAGAATAATTAACCAAATAACAAAGATTTTCTCAGCGCAAAAGCAAAGGAATTCAATACGGGCGAGATCTCCCAGAGCTTAAATTAAACTCCATTGCCATCCAACATCCACTTAAAAATACCGAGGATGCGGTCGATCGGATTGAGGGGATATTCAGTGACATCGATCGTTAAATCTCTTCCGGTCAGCTTGAGAAATTGCCACTGAGTTCCGGTAGTGACGCTACCATAAATTGTTAAAACTTCTTCTCCGCCTGCTATGTTAAATTTTTGCGCTGCGATCATTTCTGCGGCACATTGACCCCAACCTGCATTCAAATCGCCCTTTTTCGCTTCGATGAGCACAATTGCCGGAGCTTTGACAATCAACTCATTACTGGAACGGGTAAGGAGAAAGTCACAGATCCCATTTAAGCCAGACTCAGCATCGATACTAAAATCTACGCCAGAGAACAAACCAATCTGGCGATCGAGTAGTTCGCGAAGTTCAAACAGTAATGGTGCCACGATTAATTCCGATCTCACCTTTTCACTGCCCTGAGCCGCTGCAAAGGGAGCTGATACTTCCAAGGATTCCTTAAACCACGTTCGAGCAGTGAGTGTGGGTAGGTCTCTAAAAAAAATCCCCTTATGGACATTGAGATTGAACTGTTGCTCGACTTGAGTTAGTGTAAAGCTGCTGTAGGGCATAAATCGCTATTCTACTGTTAATTACAGCATATCACAACACTACAGACTAATGATAAGAGATATTATCGTGCATTAGGCAATTATTAGACAATATTTCAGGAGCAGTCCATGTATGATATGATTAGATAGGGAGAAACACGAATCACCGCAAGGCTTTTGGAGGTATTGTAACATCATGACTTATCAAGAAATTGTCAAGGCGATCGCGAGTCTTCCTGCCGCCGAGCGGGATAGTTTACTCGAACTAATTCGCCAGCAACAAATCGAGCACCGACGAGATGAAATTGCCGCAACTGGAGAGCGAGTTCGTCAAGCGGTCAAAATAGGCACAGCCCAAAACTTTGAGGATGTCGAAGATTTAAAATCGTATTTACAGGCAGACTCAGAGGATGAAGTTCATTATATCGATCGGGATGGTAATCCTTTGAGCTATCACATTAAAGATTTATATCCCACTGAGGAAGGTTATGACTATGTAACCAGTCAAGGTAAAATTTTCGATACTTGTCTTCCAGATTTAGTCGGTAAGTATGCTGGGGAATATGTTGTATTTGAAGATGGTCGAGTAATCGATCGTGATGTTGATGAAGATGCTTTACTCAATCGGATTTGGCAGACGGAGTTCGCAATTAGCAGACGAGAGCGATATCATGGAGTATTTTGCGAATTAGTGCCAGAAAAGTTAAATGCTTAAATTTTCATATACTAGGTATCCTGGTAATATTTCACCAATTCCAATCGTTAATTTCCATTTCAGAAGTTTAGAGTTTCCGCTCTTGATTACCTCTACCGATCTAGGAATTCTTGACACTGGATGTGACGTAACTCTAATCTCTTATACAGTTGCATCAAAGTTGCAATTGGAATTTTCGGGTAGAAAGAAGCCGATTCTGACGAAAAGCTCAAATCAGATCGTCATGGGTGTGCCATTTAGAGTTGATGTTAGTTTCGATTTCGATAATTATTTCACTACTAAAGTTTATGCTCTTCCTGATGATTTTATGCGAGATGAAGTAATTATTGGTAGAAATATTCTGAATCGTTATGTTATCAATTTGGATGGTCGTAATGGAGTTTTTACAATTTCTTAGAATTTCTTAGAGGCAATCGAAGACTGGATGGCTAAATCTAGAGAAACCCCTGCTAAATGCCTCCGCTGTGCCCCCCTATCACCAGCCGAAGCTAGAGCCAAACATCCTAACTGCTGGGATGATAAGCTTTGTACTGCTCGACGCTTCTACATCAATAATCGCGATCGAATCAACCAGAAGCGAGCACGTAAACGGATCGAAACCAATCATCAAGTTTCTGTCCCAGATGTGAAGTATGGCATTCTTCATGTGTGGCGGGAGAACAGGGAAGATTCACCGATTCATGCGCTCGGGGTAGAGATTTGGGAGCAGAACACTAAGATTGCAATGGTGGCTCCCGTTCACTGTGCGGGGTGGTTGCCCAAT
>NZ_JBGSQZ010000225.1:0-5435 GCF_041737865.1 Chamaesiphon sp. | reverse complement strand
AGCTTTTTAATATCTTCTTCGACAAAATTTATTTTCAGCATTAGACTCGATCTCTTCAACACCACTCCATTTACCATAGTATCTCACGATCGCTAATAATCCCTACTGTAAAAGTCTAATTGCTAGCCGTGCTTAGTATATCAAAGATTTTAGAAATCCCCTTACCTCCAGACTCGATCGCTGGCTGCATTTCTAGATAAAGGTGGGTGATTTTCTCGATCTGCTCCGGTGCAAACTCGCAATTCTTCGCCCCCAGATTCTTGCGTAACTTCTGATAAAGTGGGGCGAGATCTAGGATATCAATTGAAATCAATATGCCGTGCGGAAAGTATACTTTTTGCACTCTCTGAAAATTAAGGGAAAACCAATGTCATTGAGGCAATCGGCTAGCTTTTTACTACACAGTAACTTACTGACGTACTAGCTAAATATACAAATTTGGCGCGTTGGGCACTTTTAGCCAACTAGTAACGTAAGGTAATGTCCGTTGACAATTGATACAACCTAGTGTCCAAATTTGGACTAAAACTACTTTGCCGAGTAAATCTTTAGTTGTGACTGGCGATGCGGAATTCAGCCACTCGCTGATTCCTTGGAATTCTGGTAATTGATTCGGCGATCTAGCGATTGATTCAGGCGTAATAATCGTGGGTTCAGGTGTGACGATTGGTGATGTGGATGGACGACTAGCGAAACTAGCTGCTTGCCAGCCAAGTGTTCCCAATCCCAAGTAAGTTAGAAATTTCCGTCGTTGTAAAAAGGAAGGGATAATTTTTAATTAATTAGGTTAATATCATGAATACAAATTAAATCGATAATTAGATTCAATATCCAGTTATTTATTCACGATCGAATCGAATTATATTCCTTTAAACCCCATTTTTCCTTCAATTTCCTGCTCTGTTTCTATAGAACTAATCCCGATACTTTTTAGGCGATTGGTTCTGGCTTTAATCCCCAATTGACCTAAAAATAGACCTACCAAAATCACAACACCCCCGATATATTGAGCGCGGGTGGGCACTTCGCCCAAAATTAAATAGGCAGCTAAAATGCCAACAATCGGCGCAAACGAACCAATTATCGACGCAGTAGCGATCGAGGAAATCCGAAAGCCCTGATTCCATAAAGATTGTCCAATCACCACAATCACTATGCTGTAAACTAGCATCCACTGCCAGAGAAACGGTGACACCACATCCATGAAATGCTCGTAACCATACATCCATAATGCCAAGCACAAATAGACGATCGTGCCAAATCCAGTTCGCACAGTGTTGTTGATGCCTAATGGCACATTGCTTAGGTACTTTTTGACGACAATGGTGGCGATGGATAAACAGATCGCCCCTAACACCGTCATTAATTCCCCCCTCCCCACCTGAAATCCAGCGACTGGAATCATCTTGGACACTGTAGGCTGAAGCACGATTGTCAAGATAACACCCGTAAAAGCGACGATCGATCCCAGCACTTCCCAGCGATTGAGTCGATCGTGTAGTAGCCAAATCGATAATGCTATTGTCAATGGTGGTTCCAAGCGACCAAGTAGCAATACATTTGTAACTGGAGTCAATGACAATGCTTGAAAAATCAAGCCTGGAGCCAATGCACCAGCCAAGATCGCGACAACGACTAAACCGATCCATTCCCGCCCTGATATTTGCTGCAAAGTGTTGCGGTTCAACTGTTTGCCGTGGATCGCGATTAGCACAAATAGGGCACAAAGATTGCCCACAAACAAAACATTACAGTAGGAAATTGGATTGCGTCCATCCACTAAGTGCTGGGCACCAATTTCGGTAATCTTCCGCGTGACAGCACTAGAAGATCCGAAGATTGGGATTGCCAACCACAGATAAATGTGTCCAGGGATGCGCGAGGTTAATTTCGTCAGTCGTTGGTGGAAAGGAGACATTGTGAGTACGGGAAATAATGTTAGTCTGGGCTGCAAACGTATCCAGATTCTAAACTCACAACCTGAGTTTCCCCTGAGAAAACGATTAATAATTTGGTAGCAAAACCTGTGCTAACTTCTCAGCCAATATTGAGCACTAAATCTGGTGTTTCTCAGCAAAAATTAATCTCTTACTTAGGTTCGCCTCAGGACAATCGCAGGTCTTTAGATTACAGTAAATAAATACGCTCCTCAAATCGCTTGAAAGAACTGCTCTCCCAGATTTTCCCATGAAACCTTTCGCTAAACTCCAGGAGACGTTCCGCCAAGTCAGACAGCGGCTCACTCTGGCGAGGTTTCCTCGCCTTAGAAGTGAGACAAGACAGCGGCACCTAGATCCAGCTTCGCTCCAATTTCGACTGACTTTAGAAATATCTCTACTCTCAATTCTGGGCTTGAGTAGCGTTGCTGCATGGACAAGCTGGAAAATGCAACAGCTTTTAATTACGACACATACCCAGCAAGTCGAATATATTGCCAGTCGGTTTCCTCGCGATGTCGAACTCTATAGTGATATGCTACCAGTTGCTGAGGGACTGCAAAAAACGATCGATAATGTCTCGGTTTCCGGTTTGGCAATTTGGTTCAAAAGTGCCGATGGCACGATGACTCTGGCTAAATCCAGCGAGGTGACAGCCGAATTGATGTCCAGCGGTGAGATGCCGCTCAAGCCCCAGGTGTATCAGGTTGGCGATCGATATATGATTTTGTATCGTGGCGACGTAAAGACGAAAAACAAGCCCCTGGGGAAGGTTTACATGGCACAGGATATCACCGCCGAGCAACATCAATTAATTGCGGCGATTCAAGGTTTAACTGCCGTATGTATTTTAGCAACTCTTGCCACAATTCTGGCGATCGCCATGCGGATTCGTCGATCGCTCCAACCATTACAAGAAATGAGCCGGATGGCGGGAGCGATTTCCGCCGCAGATCTAAATAATGCCCAATTGCAACTTAACCATGCACCGACTGAAGTTAAGGAATTAGCCCAAACTTTTAATCTGATGCTGTCGCGACTGGGGGATGCTTGGGATCAACAACGGCAATTTATCGGCAATATTTCCCATGAGTTACGCACGCCATTAACGGTAGTTTCGGGTTATTTACAGAGCTTATTACGGCGAAGTAGTAACCTTAATGATTATCAACGAGAAGCCTTAGAAACGGCAGGTGCAGAAGCCGATCGCACTATCAAATTGCTTCAGGATCTATTAGACTTGGCACGGGCAGATAGTGGTTATACCCGTTATCATCTAGCACCAATCCTGTTGAACGACCTGGTATCTGAAGTGGCCGATCTGACCGGAGAATTGGGCGATCGCTCTATTCAAATTGCAGCTACAGTCAATGTTGAAGCAATGGTCGATCGCGATCGATTGAAACAGGTACTAATTAATCTATTAGATAATGCAATTAAATATTCTCAAGCAGAAAAAACAATCGATTTGATTGTCGAACAAATCGATAAACAGGCAATTATTCGAGTACGCGATCGGGGAATTGGGATTCCCCTGCAAGATCTGGGCCGGATTTTTGAACGCTTTTATCGAGTTGATGAAGATCGCGCTCGCACGACTGGCGGATATGGATTGGGACTAGCGATCGCCAAAACCTTGGTGGAAGGAATGGGTGGTAAGATTACGGTGCGATCGACAGTCGGTGAAGGCAGCGAATTTACGATCTTCTTGCCGAAATAAAAGAGAATATTAACGATCGAAAGATCGATTGTTTTGGAGAGCATAAATCGTGATAGATCGAGTGTTGGTAGAATTGATGACGATCGCAATCGATCGGCTTCAGGCGGAAATTTTAGAACGTGAAAAATCAGAGCAAATCCTCAGATCGATCGTCGAAGGTACAGTTTCCGTAACAGGTGTAGACTTCTTTCGATCGTTAGTCCGTTCCTTAGCCCAAGCTCTGGGCGTTCGCTACGCCTTTATTAGTGAATGTATGGATGCTCCACCTACCCGCGTTCGTAGCTTTGCCTTTTGGGAGGGAAACGAATTTGGTGAAGAATTTGAGTACAATTTACCCGGTACGCCTTGCGAACTAATTATTAGCAATAACAAATATCAATGTTTTCCCAATCAGATTGAAACCCTATTTCCTGAAGAAAAAGAGGAATTTGAGGCAATGGAAGCACAAAGCTATGCTGGAATCCCGTTACTAACTTCGACGGGGGATTTGTTGGGGCATCTCGCGGTATTAGATGATAAATCGATGGAGCCGAATAATCAAACTCAGGCGATTCTAGAAATATTTGCATCACGGGCGGCGGCGGAGATGGAACGCTTGCAGATTCAAGATGCCCTGCGTGCTTCTGAAACCAAGTTCGCTACTGCTTTTCGCTCTTCTCCAGATGCGATCGCTATCAGCAATCTCAATGATGGTACTTACATCGAAATCAACGATCGATGCTTGCAGATGCTAGGATATTCCCGTGCTGAGACAATCGGGCACAGCGACATGGATTTGGCGATTTGGGTGAACCCAGCCGATCGAATCGCGATCGCCCAACAGTTACAATCCCAAAGTACAGTCAGAAATCTAGAAGTCTGCTTGCGCCGCAGATCGGGTGAAATTTTCCCCGCACTTTTGTCTGCCGAGGCAATCGAATTAGAGGGTGAGTCCTGCCTATTGGCAGTGGCATCGGATATTACGTTGCTCAAAGAAGCCGAAAAAGCCTTAGCCAGACTAGCCGAAATTGGCGAACTAGCAGCAACAATCGTCCATGAGGTACGAAATCCCCTAACTACGATTTTGATGGGCTTAAATGCATTTAAAAAGCTGCAACTTGCCGATCGATTTCAAGAATACCTAAACCTATCTTTAGATGAAGCAGATCGATTGGAACGCTTGTTGAGTCAGATTTTGCTCTATTCTCGACCCCAAACACTCGATCGATCTCAGATCGAGCTAAACAGCTTCATCGCCGAAACGTTAAATATCTTGCAAACTATCCCTGTAGCTGCCGGAAAACAGCTAAATTTTACTGCGAATAATTCACCAGTAAACATTTTAGCCGATCGAGATAAATTGAAGCAGGTATTAATTAACTTAGTCACCAATGCTTGTGAAGCAGTAAGTATTGGTGATGCGATCTCAATTAACCTCCAAAATAGTCAAGATCGACGAATTTGCATTTCAATTCACAATGGTGGTACGCCGATTCCGGCTGACATTTTGCCAGAACTAATGAAGCCTTTTTTCACAACTAAAGCCAGTGGTACGGGATTGGGTTTAGCGATCGTCAAACGGATAGTCGAAGCTCACGATGGCGAGTTGGGGATCGAGTCGGGAGAGGGAATTGGATCGATCGTCACAGTGCATCTGCCCTGATTGACGGACAAAAGTTTTTTTAAGCCCAGACATGTGTGTGCGCCTTAAATTCAATTCGGTATTTTTTTTGCAGATATTGTGAATGAGAAGCCTTGACGGGATCTCGGTCAATATTAGTAGTAAAAGAGACAGAACA